>NZ_JBBDQW010000045.1:0-6830 GCF_040905785.1 Tistlia sp. | reverse complement strand
TCGCGCTTCACCCTGAGCTTGTCGAAGGGCGAAGCGCGTAGCAGCACCAGCTGCGGCCGGCGAGAGCGAAGGGAGCGACGTGATGGATTTCGGGCTGAGCGACGAGCAGCGCATGGTGGTCGAGACGGTGCGCGACTTCGTCGAGAGGGAGCTCTATCCGCTCGAGGCCGAGGTCGAGCGCGACGGCGAGCTGCCGCTCGAAACCGGCCGCGCGATCCAGCGCAAGGTCCTCGACCTCGGCTTCTACGCGCCGAACATCCCCGAGGAGTTCGGCGGCGGCGGCCTCGACCACCAGACCTTCGCGCTGCTCGAGCGCGAGCTCGGCCGCACCGCCATGGCGCTCTCGGTCTGGTGGGGCCGGCCCTCCAACATCCTCTGCGCCTGCAGCCCGGAGCAGCGCGAGCGCTACCTGCTGCCGGCGGTGCGCGGCGAGAAGCTCGACGCCCTGGCCCTGACCGAGCCCGACGCCGGCTCCGACCTGCGCGGCATGAAGGCCTTCGCCCGGCGCGACGGCGACGACTTCCTGCTGAGCGGCACCAAGCACTTCATCAGCCACGCCGACGTCGCCGACTTCGTCATCGTCTTCGCGGCGACCGGCGAGGACCAGACCCCCAAGGGCCCGCGCAAGCGCATCACCGCCTTCCTGGTCGACCGCGGCACGCCGGGCTTCGAGATCCGTCCCGGCTACCGCTCGGTCAGCCACCGCGGCTACCACAACTCCATCCTGTCCTTCGACGAGTGCCGGCTGCCGGCGGCGCAGGTCCTGGGCGAGGTCGACCGCGGCTTCGAGGTCGCCAACACCTGGCTCGGCGCGACCCGCGTCACGGTCGCCGCCATGTGCGTCGGCCGCGCGCGCCGCGCCCTCGACCTGGCCCTGCAGTGGGCGGCCAGCCGCAAGCAGTTCGGCCAGGCCATCGGCAAGTTCCAGGGCGTCTCCTTCAAGCTCGCCGACATGGCGACCGAGATCGACGCCGCCGACTACCTGACCTTGGCCGCCGCCTGGCAGCTCGACCAGGGCCTCGACGCCAACCGCGCGATCGCCCAGGCCAAGCTCTACGCCTCCGAGATGCTGGCGCGCGTCACCGACGAGACCCTGCAGATCTACGGCGGCATGGGCCTGATGGACGAGCTGCCGGTCGAGCGGCTGTGGCGCGACGCGCGGGTCGAGCGGATCTGGGACGGCACCAGCGAGATCCAGCGCCACATCATCTCGCGCGACCTGCTGCGCCCGCTGGAGTCGTGACGAGCATGCCCGACGACGGAACCGCGCCGGTGGCGCCAGCGGCCGATCCCCACGCAGGCGCGCTCGAACCGCAGGCAGGCGCACTGGGCCGCCTGCTGCGGCCGGCCTCGATCGCCGTGATCGGCGGCGCCGAGGCCGAGATGGTCATCCGCCAGTGCCGCAAGACGGGCTATGCCGGCAAGCTCTGGGCGGTCAATCCGAAGCGGCAGGAGATGCTCGGCGTGCCCTGCGTCGCCTCCGTCGAGGCACTGCCAGAGGCTCCGGACGCCGCCTTCGTCGCGGTCAACCGCCACCGCACCCTCGAGGTCGTCGAGGCGCTGGCGGCCCTGGGCGCCGGCGGCGCCGTCGCCTACGCCTCGGGCTTCAAGGAGGCCGGCGGCGAGGGTATCGAGCTGCAGCGCCGCCTGGTCGAGGCCAGCGGCGCCTTGCCGGTGATCGGCCCGAACTGCTACGGCCTGATCAACTACCTCGACGGCGCGCTGCTCTGGCCCGACCAGCACGGCGGCCAACGCTGCGAGCGCGGCGTCGCCATCGTCAGCCAGTCGGGCAACATCTCGATCAACTTCACCATGAACCGGCGCGGCCTGCCGATCGGCTACCTGCTGTCGCTCGGCAATCAGGCCAAGATCGGCGTCGCCGCGGCCGTCGAGGCGCTGATCGACGACCCGCGGGTCAGCGCCGTCGGCCTGCACATCGAGGGCCTGGACGAGCCGACGCGCCTCGCCCGCGTCGCCGAGCGCGCCCGGCAGCGGGGCGTGCCGCTGGTCGCGCTCAAGGCCGGCCGCTCCGAGGCCGGCAAGCGCCTGGCGCTCAGCCACACCGCCTCCCTGGCCGGCGAGGACGCCGTCGTCGACGCCTTCCTGCGCCGCCTCGGCATCGCCCGCGTGCACTCGATCCCGGCCTTCCTGGAGACGCTCAAGCTGCTCCACGTCCACGGCGCGCTGCCCGGCCGCGCCATCGCGTCGCTGTCCTGCTCGGGCGGCGAGGCCTCGCTGATCGCCGACGCCGCCGAGCAGCGGCGCGTCGAGTTCCGGCCGCTGGCGCCGGCCGAGCGCGCGGCCGTGCGGGCGACGCTCAGCGACCTGGTGGCGATCGACAACCCGCTCGACTACCACACCTTCGTCTGGGCCGACCGGGCGCGCAGCGCCGCCGTCTTCTCGGCGATGCTGGACTGCAGCTTCGACCTCACCCTGCTGATCCTAGACCTGCCGCGCGCCGACCGCTGCGACCCCGCCGACTGGGACGTGACCTTGGAGGCCCTGATCGACGCCGCGCACGCCACCGGCCGCCCCGCCGGCCTGGTCGCGACCATGGGCGAGCTGCTGCCCGAGGCGGTCGCAGAGCGCCTGATCGCCGAGGGCATCGTGCCCCTGGCCGGCCTCGACGAGGCGCTGGTCGCGGTCGAGGCCGCCGCCGACATCGGCGACGCCTGGCGGCGGGCGGCCGAGGGCGGCCGGCCGCCGCTGCTACCCTTCGCGCCGGCCGGCGAGGGGCCGGTGACGACCCTCTCCGAGTGGGACTCCAAGCTGGCCCTGCAGGGCGCCGGGCTGCCGGTGCCGCCGGGGCGCCGGGTCGCCGAGGTCGAGGCGGCGGTGGCCGCCGCCGAGGCGCTCGGCTATCCGGTCGTGCTCAAGGCGACCGGCGCCGACCTGGCCCACAAGAGCGAGCTCGGCGCGGTGCGCCTCGGCCTTGCCGACGCCGCCGCGGTGCGCGCGGCCGCGGCCGACCTGCTGCCGCTCGGCGAGGCCCTGCTGGTCGAGGCCATGGTCGGCGGCGCGCTGGCCGAGCTGATCGTCGGCGTCCGGCACGACCCGCAGCTCGGCCTGTTCCTGCTGGTCGGCTCCGGCGGCATCCTGGTCGAGCTGATCGCCGACCGCGCGCTGCTGATGCTGCCCGCCGGCACGGCCGAGATCGAGGCCGCGGTCCGCTCGCTCAAGGTCATGCGCCTGATCGAGGGCCACCGTGGCCGCCCGGCCGGCGACCTCGCCGCCCTGGTCGCCGCGGTCCAGGCCGTGCAGCGCTACGCTGTCGCCGAGGCCCACCGCCTGGTCGAGCTCGACGTCAACCCGGTCCTGGTCCTGCCCGAGGGCCGGGGCGCCGTCGCCGTCGACGCCCTGGTCCGGCTGCGGGAGGAGGGGTAGACGCTCCCTCGCGCTTCGCCTTTCGACAGGCTCAGGGTGAAGCGCGACCTGGAAGCCGGCACCCGGCCTGCCGTCGCTTCATGGTGAGCCTGTCGAACCATGCAGGCGCGAGGACCGCGCCGCAGCCAGGAGGAACCCGCGAATGACCGACTCCCCGATCCACACAGAGCGCCGCGGCAAGGTCCTCGAGGTGACGCTGAACCGGCCGCCGGCCAACGCCATCGACGCCGCGACCAGCCGGCTGATGGGCGAGGTCTTTGCCGGGTTCCGCGACGACCCCGAACTGCGCGTCGCCATCGTCACCGGCGCCGGCGAGAAGTTCTTCTGCCCGGGCTGGGACCTCAAGGCCGCCGCCGCCGGCGAGGCCGCCGACAGCGACTACGGCGTCGGCGGCTTCGGCGGCCTGCAGGAGCTGCCGGGCCTCGACAAGCCGGTCATCGCCGCGGTCAACGGCATGGCGGTCGGCGGCGGCTTCGAGCTGGCGATCTCGGCCGACCTGATCCTGGCCGCCGAGCAGGCGCGCTTCGCCCTGCCGGAGATCAACGTCGGTGTCTTCGCCGACGCCGCGACCCTGAAGCTGCACCGCCTGATCCCCTACCACGTCGCCCTGGACATGCTGCTGACCGGCCGCTGGATGGCGGCGGAGGAGGCGCACCGCTGGGGCCTGGTCAGCGAGGTCCTGCCGGCCGACCGCCTGCTGGCGCGCGCCCGCGAGCTCGCCGACCTGCTGGCCGACGGCCCGCCGCTGGTCTTCGCCGCGATCAAGGAGACGATCCGTATGACCCGCCACCTGCCGGTCCAGGAGGGCTTCGACATGATGCGCCGCAAGGAGCTCCCGGCGGTCGAGGCCGTCAACCGCTCCGAGGACCAGCTCGAGGGCACCCGCGCCTTCGCCGAGAAGCGCAAGCCGGTCTGGAAGGGACGGTAGCCTGCGGGCGCTGCCTCTCCCCCTTGGGGAGAGGCCGAAACCCGCTTTCGCGGGTTTCGGGTGAGGGGCCGGGCCCGGCCCCCGATCTCCCGCCCAAGCGCCTCCAGGATCGCTGCCACGACGCCCTCCGTGTTGCCGAGCACTTCGTGGTTCCAGAAGCGCAGGACGCGGTAGCCCCGGGCCTCGAGGTAGCGCGTCCGCCGTGCGTCGGCCGCCGCGCCGGCGACGTGCTGCCCGCCGTCGAGCTCGACGACGAGGTGTCGGAGCGGGCAGAGGAAGTCGACGACGTAGGGGCCGATCGAATGCTGGCGCCGGAACTTGAAGCCGCCGAGCTGGGCGGCGCGCAGGCGGTGCCACAAGCGCCTTTCCGCCTCGGTCCCGTCGCGGCGCAGACGGCGGGCAAGCTCGGTGCGGCGTGGCGTCTTGACCATGGCCTTCAGGTCCGTGCCGGCCCCTCACCCGGATCGGCTGCGCCGCTCCGACCTCTCCCCGAGGGGGAGAGGTATTCTACGCCTCGGATGCCCGCCGCCCTACCTCTCCCCCCTCGGGGAGAGGTGGTCGAAACCCGCTCTTGCGGGTTTCGGGTGAGGGGCCGGTCTCCGGCCGCCGGGTCTCGTCATCCGCCGGCGGCTGCCGCCAGGGCCTGCTCGAGGTCCGCGATCAGGTCCTTGGGGTCCTCGAGGCCGGCCGAGAGGCGCACGAAGCCGTCGGTGATGCCGGTGGCGGCGCGCTCGGCCTCGGGCATGGAGCGGTGGGTCGTGGTCGCCGGGTGGGTGATCAGGGACTTGGCGTCGCCGAGGTTGTTCGAGATGTCGACTAGCTGGAGGCCGTCGAGCAGGCGGAAGGCGGCGGCTTTCCCGCCCCTGACCTCGAAGGAGACGACGGTGCCGAAGTCCTCGAGCAGGCGCTCGGCGAGCGCGTGCTGCGGGTGGCTGGCGAGACCGGGGTAGACGACGCGGGCGACCGCGGGATGGGCCTCCAGGGCCCGAGCCAGGGTCATGGCGGTGCGGCATTGGCGCTCGACGCGCAGCTCCAGGGTCTCCAAGCCCTTGAGCAGGGTCCAGGCGTTGTAGGGGCTGAGCGCCGGGCCGGCGTGGCGCACGAAGGGCAGCAGCCGGTCGTCGTAGAACTTGCGCGAGCAGAGGATCGCGCCGCCCAGGCAGCGGCCCTGGCCGTCGATGTGCTTGGTGCCGGAATAGACCGAGATGTCGGCGCCGTGCTCGAGCGGGCGCAGCAGCAGCGGCGTCGAGAAGACGTTGTCGGCGACCGTGACCGCGCCGGCGGCCTTGGCCAGCTTGACGATCGCCGGCAGGTCGAGGACCTCCAGGGTCGGGTTCGAGATGGTCTCGAAGAAGGCGACCTTGGCGCTGCCCTTGGCGTCCGGGGCGAGCGCGCGCTGCCACTGCGCCAGGTCGGTGCCGTCGACCAGCCGGGTCTCGATGCCGAAGCGCGGCAGGATCTGCGTCACGATCTGGTAGCAGGAGCCGAACAGCGCCCGCGAGGCGACCAGGCGGTCGCCCGCGGAGAGCTGGCAGGCCAGGGCCGAGAAGACCGCGGCCATGCCGCTGGCCGTGGCGAAGCAGGCCTCGGCGCCCTCGAGGTCGGCCATGCGCGCCTCGAACATGGCGACCGTCGGGTTGCCGTAGCGCGAGTAGACGTAGCCCTCGGCCTCGCCCTTGAAGCGGGCCTCGGCCTGGGCGGCGCTCTCGTAGACGAAGCCGGAGGTCAGATAGAGCGCCTCGCAGGTCTCGCCGTGGTGGGAGCGCTCGAGGCCGCTGCGCACCAGGCGGGTCGCGCGGCCCTGCTTGGGCGTGTCGGTCATGGCGTGCCCGATCCTCAGCCCTGGACCCAGGGCAGGCCGGCGGCGCGCCAGCCGGCGAGGCTGTTGCGGTGGCCCTCGGCGTCCTTGGGCCCCTCGAAGCCGTCCGAGACGTTCCAGCAGGGGCCGTAGCCGGCCGCGGTCAGGGCGATCGCCGCCTCGCGCGAGCGCTGGCCGGAGCGGCACAGCAGCAGCAGCGGCCGGCCGGTCCCGACGCCGGCCTCGGCGACCGCCTCGAGGAAGCGCTGGTTCGGCAGCATGCCCGGCCAGGTCTTCCAGGAGACGAAGGCGACCCGGCCGCCGAGCGCCGCCGGGTCGGGCCGGCCGACGTACTCCCACTCCGGCGCGCTGCGCACGTCGAGGAGCAGGGCCTCCGGCTCGCGCTCGAGCAGGGCGTGGGCGGCGCGGGACTCGAGGTCGCCGGCGTAGCCCTCGGCGGGATCGGACTGGGTCATCGGCCTGCTCCTTGCTCCCGGGGTCCGGCTGCCCGGCACGGTCGGACCGCAAGCCGTCGCGCGACCCGCCGCCGTCGCTTCCAGTACGGCAGAGCCCGACCGGCGGGTCAATTCGTCAGATCGTGTGCCGTGCGGTCCGGGCGCTCACGTCCCTCGACAGGCTCGGGACGAAGCATCCTCCCGCACCTGCTTCCGCTTCGTCCCGAGCCTTGTATGGGGCTTTCTATGTCAATGGCTCCTGCTT
>NZ_JBBDQW010000044.1:0-34292 GCF_040905785.1 Tistlia sp. | reverse complement strand
CGAGGATGCTACCGCCTCGTCGCCGGCCCCATAGCTTCTGTCGAGGGGCGTGGGCACGCCGGCGGCTCCGCCCGGTGGGCGGAGGGACCCGGCGTCGCGGAACCTTCGAAAGCTGGAACGGTTCCAGAGTGGTATCCGACCACTCCAACGAGGGACCGGCTCCATGACCGACGACAAGCTTCATCTCGATTCGGGCGGCGCGCCGCACCAGACGACGGAGCAGGGCTACGAAACCCTGACGACCCAGCAGGGCACGCCGGTTTCCGACGACCAGAGCCACCTCAGGATCGGCCCCCGCGGGCCGATGGCGATGGAGGACTTCCACTTCCGGGAGAAGGTCTTCCACTTCGACCACGAGCGCATCCCGGAGCGGGTGGTGCACGCGCGCGGCTTCGGCGCCCACGGCTACTTCGAGACCACCGACTCGCTGTCGGACGTCACCAGGGCGGACCTGTTCCAGCGGGTCGGCGAGAAGACCGAGGTCTTCGTCCGCTTCTCGACGGTCGCCGGCAACAAGGGCTCCTTCGACCTGGCGCGCGACGTCCGCGGCTTTGCGGTCAAGTTCTACACCAAGGAGGGCAACTGGGACCTGATCGGCAACAACATCCCGGTCTTCTTCATCCAGGACGCCCTCAAGTTCCCGGACCTGATCCACGCCGCCAAGCAGGAGCCCGACCGCGGCTTCCCGCAGGCGCAGACGGCCCACGACAACTTCTGGGACTTCATCTCGCTGTCGCCCGAGAGCATGCACATGGTCATGTGGATCATGTCGGATCGCACGATCCCGCGGTCCTTCCGCTTCATGGAAGGCTTCGGCGTCCACACCTTCCGCTTCGTCGACGCCGCCGGCAAGTCGACCTTCGTGAAGTTCCACTGGAAGCCGAAGCTCGGCCTGCAGTCGGTCGTCTGGAACGAGGCGGTCAAGATCAACGGCGCCGATCCGGACTTCCACCGCCGCGACCTCTGGGACGCCATCACCCTGGGCGACTTCCCCGAGTGGGAGCTGGGCGTGCAGCTGTTCGACGAGGATTTCGCCGAGACCTTCGAGTTCGACGTCCTCGACTCGACCAAGCTGATCCCCGAGGAGCAGGTGCCGATCCGCAAGGTCGGCCGCCTGGTGCTCGACCGGGTCGTCGACAACTTCTTCGCCGAGACCGAGCAGGTCGCCTTCTGCACCCAGAACATCGTGCCGGGCCTCGACTTCAGCGACGACCCGCTGCTGCAGGGGCGCAACTTCTCCTACCTCGACACGCAGCTCAAGCGCCTGGGCAGCCCGAACTTCACGCACATCCCGGTCAACGCCCCGCGCTGCCCGATGCGACACTTCCAGCAGGACGGCCACATGGCCATGAAGAACCCCGTCGGCCGCGCCAACTACGAGCCGAACAGCTGGGGCACCGAGGCGGGCGGGCCGCGCGAGGACCCGGCGCGCGGCTTCACCAGCTATCCGCAGCCGGTGGCCGGCGAGAAAGTGCGGGCGCGCTCCGAGACCTTCGCCGACCACTACAGCCAGGCCCGGCAGTTCTATGTCAGCCAGGCACCGGTCGAGCGCAAGCACATCGCCGACGCCCTGACCTTCGAGCTCAGCAAGGTCGAGACCCTGCGGATCCGCGCGCGCACGGTCTCGCACCTGCGCAACATCGACGAGAAGCTGGCCGCGAAGGTCGCCGAGGGCCTGGGCATCGAGCTGCCGGCGCCGGCCGAGCCGGCGCGCCCGCCGATCACCGACCTGCCGGCTTCCGATCCGCTGTCGATCGTCAGGAACGGGCCCGGCGGCTTCAAGGGCCGCAAGCTCGGCATCCTGATCACCGACGGCGGCGACGCCGCCCTGCTGCAGGCGTTGCAGGAGGCGGTCAAGGCCGAGGGCGGCCTCACCGAACTGGTCGCGCCCAAGGTCGGCGGCGCCACCCTGTCCGACGGCAAGCTGGTCGAGGCAAAGCAGAAGATCGACGGCGGCCCCTCGGTGCTCTACGACGCCGTCGCCCTCGTGATCTCCGAGCAGGGCGCCAAGCTGCTGAAGGACGACGCGCCGAGCCGCGACTTCGTGGCCGACGCCTTCGCGCACTGCAAGTTCATCGGCTACACGCGGGCGGCGATGCCGCTGCTCGAGAAGGCCGGCATCGCCAAGGCTCTGGACGAGGCCTGCGTCGAGCTCGCCGACGCCTCGGCGGCCACCGGCTTCGTCGGCCGGCTCGGCCCGCTGCGCTTCTGGGACCGCGAGCCGACGGTCGACCTGGACGGCTGACCGCCCGCGACCGCGGCACCGCGCGAGGCCCGCCGTCTCCACCAGGAGGCGGCGGGCTTTTCGCGTCGGGTCGCGGGCGCCGCGGCGCACCCGGCAGGTGCTGAGTTCCGTCGTCGCCACCCAGGCGAGCCACCGCCGGTTGACCTCGCCGCTCCGCCGGCCGACCCTGGCCGGCCAACATCGGAGCGGGCAGGGTGCTCGACCTCGTCATCGTCCTGGCCTTCGTGACCTACGCGCTGGCCGCCGGCTGGCGGGCCCGCAAGGCCTCGTCGCGCAACCTGCGGGAATACTTCCTGGCCGGCGGCACGGTGCCGGGCTGGAAGGCCGGCTGCTCGATGGCGGCCACCCAGTTCGCCGCCGACACCCCCCTGCTGGTCTCGGGCCTGGTCGCCACGGCCGGCGTCGCGGCGCTCTGGCGGCTGTGGATCTACGCCCTGGCCTTCCTGCTCATGGCCTTCGTCTTCGCCGCCGGCTGGCGCCGCGCCGGCGTGCTGACCGACGCCGAGCTCACCGAGACCCGCTACAGCGGCCGCGGCGTGCTGCTCTTGCGCGCGCTCAAGGCGATCTACTACGGCACGGTCATCAACTGCGTCGTGCTGGCCATGGTGCTGGTCGCGGCGGTGCGCATCGCCGAGGTCTTCCTGCCCTGGCACGCCTGGCTGCCGGCGGCGCTCTACCGGCCGGTCGTCGGCCTGGTCGCGACCCTCGGGCTCGACCTCGGCGGCAGCGCCGCCGGCGCCCTGCCGCTGGAGGTGGCGACGGCCGACAGCCTGATCTCGATCCTGCTGATCCTGCTGTTCACCGCCGGCTACGCGACGGCCGGGGGCTTGCGCGCGGTGATCGCCACCGACGTGGTGCAGCTGGCGCTCGCGCTGGTCGCGACGGCGATCTACGCCTGGGTCGTGGTCGCCACCTTCGGCGGGCTCGGGAGCCTGAACGAGCGGCTCGTCCAGCTCTACGGGCCGCAGGAGACCGACCGCCTGCTGTCCTTCGCGCCTGGGACCGCGGGCGACCTGCTGCTGCCCTTCCTGGTCGTGATCTCGCTGCAGTGGCTGTTCCAGATGAACGCCGACGGCACGGGCTACCTGGCCCAGCGCTCGATGGCCTGCCGCAGCGACGCCGACGCGCGCCGGGCCGGGGTGCTCTTCGCCTGGCTGCAGATCTTCCTGCGCAGCCTGTTCTGGCTGGTCATCGCGGTCGGGCTCCTGGCGCTCTACCCGATCGGTCCCCAGGACGCCGGCAGCGAGGGCTTCGTCGCAGGCCGCGAGCTCCTCTTCGTCACCGGCATCGACGACCTGCTGCCGCCCGGCCTGCGCGGGCTGATGCTGGTCGGCCTGCTGGCGGCCCTGGCCTCGACCGTCGACACCCACCTCAACTGGGGCGCCTCCTACTGGAGCAACGACGTCTACGACCGCCTGGTCTGCCGGCAGTGGCGGCGGCGCGCGCCGGCGGCGCACGAGCTGGTCCTGGTCGCCCGCCTGTCGAACCTGCTGATCCTGGTCATCGCCCTCGTGATCATGGCCAACCTGGGCTCGATCCAGACCGCCTGGCTCCTCTCGCTGCTGCTCGGTGCCGGAGTCGGCTCGGTGCTGGTGCTGCGCTGGCTGTGGGAGCGCATCAACCTCCATTCCGAGCTCGCCGCCATCGGCGTCTCGCTCGTCGCAGCACCGCTGCTGCTCGCCGTTTACGGCACCGACCCGCAGACCGAGTGGCTGCGCCTGGCGATCATGGCCGGCGTCACCACCGCGGCCGCGGTCGGCGTCACCTTCGTGACGCCGGCGACCGATCCGGCCGTGCTGCGGGCCTTCTACGAGACCGTCCGTCCCTCCGGCTGGTGGCCGCGCACCGCGGCCGCGGCCGGCGAAGGGGCGGGCGCGCCGCTGGGCCGGCTCCGGCGCCAGGCCCTGAGCGTCGGCGGCTGCGCCGCCTCGCTGTTCCTGCTGCTCGTCGGCGTCGGGCGGCTGCTGGTCGGCGGTCCCGAAAGCTCGGCGCTCTGGAGCTGGGGCTTCGTGCTCGCGGGCCTCGCCTGCCTGCCGCTCTGGTGGCGCGATCTGGCCGGATCCCCGCAGTCCCGCGGCTGACGCCGGGCCTGGCGTACGGCGCAGTGCCTTCTTCGGTGGGACCCCGTTCGGGACGACCCCTGGAACTCTGATGACCCGCGTTCGTTCGAGAGGGCAGACCAACACAAGGAGACCAACCGATGAAACGCACCCTGCTCGCTGCCGCCCTGCCGCTCGCGCTCTTCGCCGGCCCGGCGTTCGCCCAGCAGAGCGCCGTGCTCGTCGAGGTCGAGGACGACGCCCGCATGGTCGAGGCTTACGGCGTTTCCGTGGGCCAGCTCGACGACATGGACATCTATTCGGCCGCCGGCGAGGAGATCGGCGAGGTCGACGAGGTCCTGATGGACGGCGACGGCAACATCGTCGCGCTGGTCGCCGAAGTCGGCGGCTTCCTCGGCATCGGCGACAAGGAGGTCGTGCTGCAGCTCGACCAGGTCCAGATGCGGGGCGACCGCCTGACGGTCGACATGACCGAGGAGCAGCTCGAGCAGCTGCCCGAATGGAAGGACTGACACCGAGGAAGGTGAGCGCCCCCGCGTAGCCGGGTCGCCACGGACTCACAGGGAGGGCCCGCCGCGCAGAACGTGCGGCGGGCCTTCTCGATTCCGTCCCGGCGCTTTCGCGACACCGCTCGATTGCCTAGAAGGGTGGGCCCCCCGCGCAGCAGACGCGGGCCACCTCCGACAGGGAGTCCTTCATGGAGCATCGCCCGCTCGGCCGCACCGGCCTCGCCACCGCGCCTCTCGTCTTCGGCGGCAACGTCCTCGGCTGGACCGCCGACGAGAAGACCAGCTTCGCGCTGCTCGACGGCTTCCTCGACGCCGGCTTCAACGCCATCGACACGGCCGACTCCTATTCGCGCTGGGCGCCGGGCCATGTCGGCGGCGAGTCGGAGACGGTGATCGGCAAGTGGCTGAAGGCCAATCCGGCCAAGCGCGACAAGGTGCTGATCCTGACCAAGGTCGGCTCGGACATGGGCCAGGGCCACAAGGACCTGTCGCGGGACTGGATCCTGCGCGCGGTGGAGGATTCCCTGCGCCGCCTGCAGGTCGAGGTCATCGACCTCTACCAGTCGCACTGGCCCGACGAGCGCACGCCCCACGAGGAGACGCTCGAGGCCTACGCCCGCCTGCTCGAGCAGGGCAAGGTGCGGGCGATCGGCTGCTCGAATCTCGACGCCGGCCAGCTCGGCGAGGCCCTGGAGGTCGCGCGCCGACAGGGGCTGCCGCGCTACGAGACCCTGCAGCCCTGCTACAATCTCTACGACCGCTCCGAGTTCGAGGGTCCCTTGCGCGACCTGGCGCAGCGCGAGGGCCTGGGCGTCATCACCTATTTCAGCCTCGGCGCCGGCTTCCTGACCGGCAAGTACCGCACGAAGGCGGACCTCGGCCAGAGCCCGCGCGGCCAGCGCGTCGAGAAGTACCTTGACGAGCGCGGCTTCCGCATCCTGGCGGCGCTCGAGGCGGTGGCGGCGCGCGCCGCCGCGAAGCCGGCGGAGGTCGCGCTCGCATGGGTCATGGCGCAGCCCGGCATCACCGCGCCGATCGCCAGCGCGACCAGCCTCGCGCAGCTCGACAGCCTGATCCGCTCGGCCAGCCTGAAGCTGTCGGCCGAGGACCTGGCGGAACTGACCAAGGCGGGAGACTGAGGAGGTGCGTGTCATCGCCAGAACCTCTTCGGAACAACGCCGGGTAGCAGGCGTTCAAGCCTGAATAGGCAATCCTGGACCGGGCGGTTCGACAGCTTTTGCGAGCCGGTCCCATCGCCTGGGGCTTTCCCGGGTCCAGGTGCCCCTTCGAAGGAGGAGCGGCCCCATGACGACCCTCTACACCCTGGACCAGGTGCGCCGGCGGATCGCCGACGAGCCGGACCTACCCGCCGGCGACATCTTCGAGCCCGGCAGCTTTGCGCGTGAGCTCTACGACAAGGCCTCCAACGCCCATCTGGCGCCGGCCGCCCGTGCACGGGTCGACCGGGAGGAGGCGAGCCGCTGGGCCCTGTCGGACGAGCAGTGGGCGACCCAGCTCGAGGCAGTGGCGCTGGCCCGCGAGCACGACGCCAAGCTGAAGATGCTGAAGGAGGGCGTCGGCCGCGTGTGATGCCGCGCCGGTGCGGGATCGGAGCCCCTCCGGGTTCGGGTTGACGGAGCTGACCCGGGGCGTACGAGCGGCGTCACACCCGCACGCCTCGCTACTGCCGCCGGGCGAAGGTGTCGGCCAGCACGCAGAGGATCTCGAACATCAGGGTCGCACCGACCAGGGCGGTGTTGCCGCTCGGGTCGAAGGGCGGCGCCACCTCGACGACGTCGCCGCCGACCAGGTCCAGGCCCTGCAGGCCGCGCAGCATGACCTGGGCCTCGTGGGTGCCGTAGCCGCCGATCTCCGGCGTGCCGGTGCCCGGCGCGAAGGCGGGGTCGAGGCCGTCGACGTCGAAGCTCACGTAGGTCGGGCCGTCGCCGGCGACCCGCCGGATCTCCTCGACCACCTTCTCGGTGCCGAGCATGAAGTACTCCTCGATGTAGACGACGCGCATGCCGCTGCCCTCGGCGAAGGCCATGTCTTCGGCGCCGTAGATCGAGCCGCGGATGCCGATCTGGATCGTGCGCTTCGGATCGACCAGGCCCTCCTCGACGGCGCGGCGGAACGGCGTGCCGTGGGTGTAGCGATTGTCGCCGAAGTAGCTGTCGTTGGTGTCGGAGTGGGCGTCGAAGTGGACCAGCCCGACCGGGCGGTCCCTGGCGACCGCGCGCAGGATCGGCAGCGAGCAGAGGTGGTCGCCGCCGGCGGCGAGCGGCAGCCCGCCTGCCGCGACGACGCTTTCGACGAAGCCCGTGATCTTCGCCAGGCTGTCTTGCAGGTCGAAGGGATTGACCGGCGCGTCGCCGAGGTCTGCAACCCGGCAGAGCTCGTAGGGCGCGATGCGGCTGACGTGGTGCACGGCGCGCAGGAAGCTCGACTGGTTGCGGATCTCGCGCGGCCCGTGGCGGGCGCCGGCCCGATTGGTCGTGCCGGCATCCCAGGGCACGCCGAACAGCGCGATGTCGACCTCGGCCGGGTCGGTCACGTGGGGCAGGCGCATGAAGGTCGGCAGGCCGGCGAAGCGCGGCACGGCGCTGGCGTCGATCGGCTGGAAGCTCTGGGACATCGGCGGCTGGCCTCTGCGGGCTTGGCGGTGCGGCGGGCGGACGCAACCATATAGAGGCAAGCACGGCGGCGCGGCAAACCCGCCGGCAGCAGTACTAGGAATCGTGCCACATGGCACGGCCCCACCCGAAGCAGGGCAGGGGCCAGCCGCGCCGTCGCTGACATAGGCGCCCGTCTCCCTGTCTTCGGTTGGCACAGGCTTCGCTTGACCCCCGCGCTGGTCGAGAGGCGCACCCCGCGGTTCCCACCCACAGGCGAAGGCGCCGGGCCGGGTCGAAGGAGCCGGACCGGAACCGGCCGGCGGCCGGGGGCGTTGAGTGAGCGTTCCCGCGCGAGCGCAGGTCCTGCTGCGCGCCGGCGGCGCACCACAGGAGAATCCAAATGAAGATCACCTATTTCCTCGCCGCGCTGATGCTCGCCACCACCGCGGCGCTCGCCGGCTGTACCAGCGATGCGACCAGCGAGAGCACCGGCGAGTACATCGACGACTCCGTGATCAGCAACAAGGTCCGCGCCCAGCTGCTCGACGACGCCGAGCTCAACGTCTTCCAGATCGACGTCACGACCTACAAGGGCGTGGTGCAGCTCAGCGGCTTCGTCGACTCGGCCGCCGCCAAGTCCCGCGCCAGCAGCGTGGTGGCCGGGATCGAAGGCGTCAGGAGCATCGAGAACGACTTGATCGTGAAGTAGCTTCCGCGCCACGCTCCGGCGTGACGGCGTTCCCGGCGCCGGGGCGAAGTTCGCCCCGGGCCGGGAGCGCGCGTGCGGCTCAGCCGTAGCGGTAGGGCGGGCCGGCTTTCTGCATGGTCTCGCGGTAGTCCTTGAGGATCTGCACGATCCGGGCGCTGCGATCGCTCTCGGCGGCGATCTCGTCCCAGAACTTGAGACCCTCCTCCTCGACGGTCTGCCACTCCTCCTCGGGGATCGAGGTCAGCTCCAGCTTGCCGCCGGTCGTGCGGTAGTGCGCCTCGCCCCACCAGTACCAGTGCTGGCGATAGTAGTGCGAGGAGTCCATGCACAGGCGGAACAGCGTCTGCAGGTGCTCCGGCACCTCGCCCCAGCGCTCGCTGTTGGCGAAGTAGGAGCCGCACCAGGCACCCGAGATGTTGTTGGTCAGGTAGTAGTTGGTGACGTCCGCCCAGCCCACCGTATAGTCCTCGGTGATGCCGGACCAGGCGATGCCGTCGAGCTCGCCGGTCTGCACCGCGACCTCGATGTCCTCCCACGGCAGGGTCACCGGCACCACGCCAAAGCGCTGCAGGAAGCGCCCCGCCGTGGGGAAGGTGAAGACCCGCTTGCCCTCCAGGTCCTTGAGGCTGCGGATCGGGTCGACCGTGGCGAAGTTGCAGGGATCCCAGGCGCCCGCCGACAGCCAGGTAACGCCCTCGATCTCGCCGTAGGCCTCCTCCCAGATCTCCTTCAGGCCGTAGTGGTTGAACAGCACCGGCACGTCCAGGCTGTAGCGCGAGGCGAAGGGGAAGTAGCCGCCGAACACCGAGACGTCGACCGGCGCTGCGATCGAGTCGTCGTCGCTCTGCACGGCGTCGATGGTGCCGCGCTGCATGGCTCGGAACAGCTCGCCGGTCGGCACCAGCTGGTCGGCGTAGTAGAGCTCGATCTCCATCTCGCCGTTGGCCGCCCTGTTGAAGGCGTCGATCGAGGGCTTGATCACATGCTCGGCGAGCGCAGGGCCGGCGTAGGTCTGCAGGCGCCAGCGGATCGGGCTCTGGGACTTGACGTAGGGTGCCGCGAGGGTGCCGGCGGCGACCGCCGAGGTGGTCGCCAGGCCCGCGGTCTTGAGGAACTGGCGCTTGTTCATCCGGGTGTTCTTGGTCATTCGGTCTGCCTCCTGTTCGAGTCCGGTCTCTCTCGGACCTCTCTTTGCGACGGCCGCTTCTACCTGAAGGGGCCCTCTAGGCTACGCCATCCATCGTACCGGTTGCACGCGGCCGGTTCGTGGATGATCGCAGGGCGGCGCCTCGGGCCGGCGGACGTCATCGCAGCGAGACGTTTTCCGGCAGCCAGAGGGCGATCTGCGGGTAGGCCATGACCAGGATCAGGCCGACCAGCATGACCAGGACGAAGGGGACGATCGAGCGGTAGATGTCGACCAGCGAGATCTCCGGCGGCGCCATGGCGCGCATCAGGAAGAGGTTGTAGCCGAAGGGCGGCGTCATGTAGGCGATCTGGCAGGTGATCGTGTAGAGCACGCCGTACCAGATCGGGTTGAAGCCCAGCGCGATGACCAGCGGTACGTAGAGCGGCGCGACGATCACCAGCATTGCGGTGTCGTCCAGGAACATGCCCATCAGCAGGTAGCTGACCTGCATCATGATGAGGATCTCCCAGGGCGTCAGCTCCCAGCGGTTGATCAGCAGGTTCTGGAGCGCCTTGCCGGCGCCCAGGCCGTCGAAGACCGCGCCGAAGCAGAGCGCGGCCAGGATGATCCACAGGAACATGCAGCTGATGCCGAGGGTCTTGCGGATCGTGTCCTCGAGCACCCGCCGCGTCAGGCGGCGCTTGGCGATCGCCGCCAGCGTCGCGGCGACCGCGCCGACCGCCGAGCTCTCGACCAGGCTGGTGACGCCGAGCAGGAACAGCCCGGTCATCGAGAAGAAGATGGCGAGCGGCAGCAGGCCGGCGCGTAGCAGCGCCAGCTTGCGGATAAGGGGGATGTCGCGCTCCGCCTTCGGCAGCGGAGGGCCGAGGTGCGGCTGCAGGTGGCAGCGCACGGCGATGTAGAGCACGAAGAGGCCGGCCAGCAGCAGCCCGGGAAAGACCCCGGCGAGCCAGAGCTGGCTGACCGGCTGGCGCGCGATCATGCCGTAGAGCACCAGCACGACCGAGGGCGGCACCAGGATGCCGAGCGAGCTGCCGGCCTGGATCACGCCGGTGACCATGATCTTGTCGTAGCCGCGGCGCAGCATCTCGGGCAGCGCGATGGTCGCGCCGATCGCCATGCCGGCGACCGAGAGCCCGTTCATGGCGGAGATCGCGACCATCAGCCCGATGGTACCGATCGCCAGGCCGCCGCGCACCGGTCCCGCCCAGACGTGGAACATCTCGTAGAGGTCGCTGGCGATGCCCGATTCCGAGAGCATGTAGCCCATGTAGATGAACAGCGGCAGGGTCAGCAGCGGGTACCAGTTCAGCAGCACGAAGCTCGCGTTGAAGGGCATCTCGAAGCCGCCGTCGCCCCACAGCGTAAGCGCGGCGATGGTCGCGACGAAGCCGATGGCGCCGAACACCCGCTGCCCGGTCAGCAGCATCAGCATCATCGAGGAGAACATCAGCAGGGCGATCAGGTCGTAGCTCACGGGAGCCCGCCTCCGTCCCGCGCCGTCCGGCCCTCCTCGATCGGCCGGCCGAGCGCCGTCGCCAGGTCCCGGAAGAAGACGGCGATCACTTGCAGCAGCATCAGGGCGACGCCGGTCGTCATGACGATCTTGATCGGCGCCAGGGGCGGTCCCCAGGAAGAATAGTTCTTCTGCCCGTACTCCAGGGCGTACTGGGTGCTGGAGACGCCGCCGGCCAGCAGGAAGACCAGGTAGAACAGCAGGAAGCCCGCCGTCATGGCGTCGGCGACGGCCCGGCCGCGCGGCGACCAGCGGCTGTAGAGCAGATCCATGCGGACGTGGCTGTCGAGCTGCAGGGAGTAGGGGCCGCCGAGCAGGAAGTAGGCGACCATGGTGAACTGGGCCATCTCGACGACCCAGATCAGCGGCGCGTTGAAGACGGTCCGCGAGATCACCGCGTAGAGCAGGATGCCCATCATCGCGAAGATCAGGTACATGGCGAAGCGCCCGACCAGGCGGTTGAGCGCCTCGATGCCGCGGACGTAGGCGCGGATCGCCCTAGGCATCAAGCCGCCCGGCGAAAGGCCTGTCGGCAGGCCCGGCTGGGAGGCGGCTCCCGGTCTTCCGCTGCGGCGTCTTCGCCAAGCCGATCTCCCCCGAATCCCCCGGTGAGCGGGCGCCGTGGCCCGGAACCCTTTGGCAGTCAATCATTTCGGAATCGGCGGCGCAGTCAAGCCGCGGCGGTTGTGCCGACTGACAGGAGCCGCGACCATGGCGAAAAGTCCGGCAAGGGGGCCCGCCTGGATGCACACGCTGTTCGGCCTGTTCGACCGGCCGCCGCTCTATCAGTTCGTCGCCATCGCCATCTGGACGGGGCTCGCGTGGGGCGCCGGCCGTCTTCTGCTCGGCCATCTCAATCGGCGCTTTCGCTTGGACGGCGGGGTCCTGCCGGTAGCGCCCTTCTTCGTGTCGGTGACGACCCTCTTCGCCTTGTTCCTCGGCTTCCTGGCCGCCGATATCTGGGCGGAGAAGCGCCGCGCCTCCGACGCCGCCTACGCGGAGCGCGCGGCCCTGGAACGCTTCGTCACCCTGTCCGGGCCCGAGGTGCTGGATGCCGCCGACGCGCTGGCGGCGGCCGAGCGCTACCGACGGCGCGTGATCGAGCAGGAGTGGGGTGCGGCGCGCAACGGGGCTGCCGACCCCGAGACGGAGGCGGCGCTGCGCGCCATGTGGTCGGCCGCGGCGCGGCTCACCGGCGACGCTTCGGCCGTGCCGGCCTCCGGCCATCTGTTCGTGGCCCTCGAGGGCCTCTCCGGGGCGCGCTCCGACCGCCTCTCGATCGGTGCGGCCCACGGCGGCAGCACCGCCTGGTACAGCGTGCTGGCGCTATGGGTCTTCAGCTTCGCCGCCCTGGCCGTCGTCCACCTCGACCGCCCTGCCGCCGGGCGGCTCGCGATGACCGTCTTCGCACTGGCGACGAGCGTGGCCTTCTTCTTCCTTATCTTGCACGACAGCCCCTATGGCGGCGGCGTGCGGATCGACCCTTCGCTGCTGGCCGAGCTTCCGGTGCCTCCGACGGACTAGACCGAGGTTCCTCGTCGCTTCGTTCCGTCATAACCTGACCCGAGCGACGCCCAGACGCTGCGGCGGGTGGCGACTGCGGGAGGAGGCGGCGATCCGAGCGGAACGACAGGAAGGGCCTCGGGGCGCGTCCGCGGTCGCCGGCTGGCGCGGCCGGCTGGGGGACCTCGGCGGCGCGTTCGGGGACCTCGGGACGCTGCTGCCCTTCGCCGCCGGCGCCATCGCCCTGGGGCTCTGCCACCCCTTCGGGCTGCTGGTCGCGACCGGGCTCGGCTACCTGCTGGTCGCGGCTGTCTATCGCCTGCCGGTCTCGGTGCAGCCGATGAAGGCGATCGGAGCGATCGCCCTGACCAGCGCCACCGACCCCGAGACCTTGGCCGCCTCGGGGCTGATCGTCGGGACGGTCGTCGCCGCCGTCGGGCTGTTCCGTGCGGTCGAGCGGGCGGCGCGGCTGGTGCCACGCTCGCTGATCCACGGTCTGCAGGGCGGCCTCGCCCTGGCGCTGGGGCTGGCGGCGCTGCGGATGATCGCGGCCGAGCCCTGGGTCGGCTTCGCCTGCGCCCTCGTCGCCGGCGCGGCGCTGCTGCGCGCGGCACCCTTGGCGCCGCTGCTGGTGCTGCTGGCCGGTGCCGCCTTCGCCTGGCCCGGCGGCGTTGCCGCCCCGGCCGCCTTCGATCCCGGCTTGGCTCTGCCGCTGCTGCCCGAGCCGGCGCACCTGCTGGCCGCCCTGCCGGAGCTGGTGCTGGCGCAGCTGCCGCTGACCGTCACCAACGCCATCCTGCTGACCGCCATCCTGGCCGGGCAGTATTTCCCGGATCGGGGACGGCGGGTGACGATCCGCCGTCTCTCGGCGACCACCGGGCTCATGAACCTGGTCGCCGCGCCGCTCGGCGGCCTGCCACTCTGCCACGGCGCCGGCGGGCTCGCCGCGCACGTGCGCTTCGGCGCGCGCGGCTGGCTGGCGCCGGCCGCGATCGGCCTTCTGCTGCTGGCCGCCGGTCTGTTCGCCGCCGAGGCCGCCGGACGGGCGCTGCTGGCGCTGCCGATGGCGGCGGTCGGGGTGCTGCTGCTGGCCGCCGCGCTCGAGCTGCTGCCGGTCGCCGCCTTCCGCCAGGCCAGACCCTCCTGCCGGCCGGTGATCCTCGTGACCGCCCTGGTCACCGTCGCCTTCGATCCGCTGCTCGGCCTTGCCGCCGGCACCGCCGCCGAGACCCTGCGCTGGGCGTTCCTGCGGCGGCGCGAGCGCCCGCGCGGCTGAGGCGTCCCCCCCATGCCCATCCCGGCGTTGCGCCGGCGCCCGCCTCGCAGGTTCGGCTGCGCCCTTGAAGTGCCGCGGGCGGCCCCCAGTTTCCGCGTCATGTCCGCTCCTGCACTCGGTCCCGGCCGCCGCACGGTTCTCGCCGGCCTCGCCGCCGGCGCCGCCGGGCTCATGCTCAGGCCGGGCGGTGCCGCGGGCGCGGGCTTCGATCGCGCGGGGCTCGACCGAGCTGTCGAGCGCGCACGCCGGCTCGAGCAGCTGCACAGCCTGATCGTCGCGCGCGACGGCGAGATCGCCTTCGCCGAGGCCTTCCGCGGGCCCGGCCTCGATGCCCTGGCCAACGTCAAGTCGGTTGCCAAGACGGTGGTCGCGGCCCTTACGGGCATCGCCATCGACCGCGGCGTCCTCGCCGGCACCGACCAGCCGGTCGCGCCGCTGCTCGCCGACAGCCTGCCGGCCGACCCGGACCCGCGGCTGCAGGCCCTGACGGTCGATCACCTGCTGACCATGCGCGCCGGGCTGGAGCGTACCTCCGGGCCGAACTACGGTGGCTGGATCGCCAGCCGGGACTGGGTGCGCGACGCCCTCGACCGGCCCTTCGTCGACCGGCCCGGCGGGCGCATGCTCTATTCGACCGGCAGCTACCACCTGCTCTCGGCCGTGCTGAGCGAGGCGTCGGGCGAGAGCCTGCTGGCGTTGGCGCGGAGCTGGCTGGGCGAGCCGCTCGGCATCGAGATCCCGCCCTGGACCCGCGATCCCCAGGGCCGCTACCTGGGCGGCAACAACATGGCGCTGAGCCCGCGCGCGCTGTTCCGCTTCGGCGAGCTCTACCGCCGTGGCGGACTCTGGGAGGGCGAGCGGGTGATCAGCCGCTCCTGGATCGAGCAGTCCTGGCGGCCGCGCACGCACTCGCCCTTCTCGGGCGACGACTACGGCTACGGCTGGTTCGTCTCCGAGGCGCGTGGCCATCCGCTGTTCTACGCCCGCGGCTACGGCGGCCAGCTGCTCTACCTGGTGCCGGCGCTCGGCCTCACCGTCGTCGTCACCTCGGACGCGACGCGCCCGGCCAGGAGTGAGGGCTACTTCGGCGCGCTCAAGGCGCTGCTCGCCGAGGCGATCGTGCCGGCCGCCGAAGCCGCCTGATCTCTCCCGCTACCCCACTTTTCGAGGTGCGCCCGGCCGACAATTGTTGTCCACTGGATTTCCTTCGGGGGGCGCAAGCGGGGGGAAAGCGGTTCCGTGCGGTCTGTTCTCGTGGCTCTGGGCGTCGCCGTCGCGCTGGCGGCCTGTCTCGCTCACTCGACGGCGCAGGCCCAGACGGCCCAGGCCCAGACGGCCGGGGCCGACCTCAAGGCCGGCATGGCGAGCGACGCGCTGCGCCTGCTGCAGCAGCACGATGCCGCGGCAGCGGAGGCCGCGCCCTCGCCGAAGCTGAGCTTCCTGGCGCCGACCCCGGCGCAGACGGTCGGCGAGGCGGAGCTGGAGCGCTTCCTGAGCGCCGGCGCAGCGAGCCTGCGCGGCCTTCACGTGCGCGACGACCCGGCGCAGCCGCCAGGGCGCGACCCCTACTTCGAGGGCGACTTCAAGCGCACCCGCCACGCCTACCTCGAGCGCGACCTTGTCACCTATGACTCGGGCGTCTATGCGATTCCCGGCGAGGCCGCCTACGTCGGCACCTTCAGCTACTTCGGCCAGCCGACCGAGGAGTGGGAAACCCACCCGAATGGCTCCTTCGTCGTCGTCGGCAAGCGCCTGGGCTGGGACGGCAGGAGCGACACGGGGATCTACATCGCCGAGCAGGCGATAGCCGGCTTCGGCCTCCGCTTCGTCAGGGCGACGCCCGAGTACCTGGACCAGTTCGAGCGGCGCCACCTCGCCGCCGTCGAAGCCTATCGGCGGGAGGTGGCCGAGGAGGCCTCCGGCGGCCTCGATCTCGGCGCCGTCCTCGCGCTCGGTTTCGGCGCCGCGCTGATCGGCAGCTCCGACCTGCCGGGCATGGACAAGCTGCGGCTCGGCCAGGCCTTCGTCAGCGACGTCATGGGCGAGGGCGACGGCCAGGCGCTGCTCGGCATCGCGAGGTCGGGGCTCCCCGGAGGCGGCGGCCTTTTCACGGGCGGGCAGTCGTTCCGGACGCCCGGCCTCGACGGCCTCCTGGCCGGCGCGGTCACCGGCCAAGCGCCGGTCGCCCAGGCCACCGCGGCCGGGGGCGCGGCGCAAGCCGCCCAGACGGCCGCGACGACCGAGACCTTCAGCTTCACCTGTCCGGCCGGCGACCGCCACTCGATCCCGGTCACCTACCGGAATCCGGCCTGCGGCGCGGCGATGAAGACCTTCGCCGAGGTCTACGGCTGCAACCTGATCGGCGACTTCGCCTTGGCCGGGCAGCGCTGCCAGCAGGCCTGCGGCCACCCGCAGTGCGCCGAGGTCCGGTAACGTCTTGAGCACCATCGGGGGATCCACGGGAATGGTCGGAAGCTGTTCGTACCGCGGCAAGATCGCCGCCCTGGCCGGCGCGCTGCTTGGCGCCGGCCTTCTTGCCGGCTGCGACGCCGCCACGACCTCCGCGGCGCAGTCCCTGTCTGCGAGCGAGCACCGGGCCGAGGCGGCGCGCATCGGCGCGCAGGGCAGCCCGCAGTTCGCCGACCCGAAGCTCCAGGCGATCGTCCGCGACTTCGAGGCGGAGTACGCCAGGTACGGCCGCGACGCCGAAAAGCTGGCGGCCGACGCCGGGGCGCTCTGCCCGCTGGCGCCCGAGGAGGCCTTCAAGCTGCTGAAGCAGGTCGGCTACGCGGAGATGCAGGCGGAGTACGCGAAGTGGGGCGTCACCAGCCTTACCGACCTCGACGCGATCGAGGTTCGCGTCGTCTCGGGCGACTGCGACGCCCAGGGCGTCGAGGGGCCGGCCGAGATCGTCGGCCGGTCTCGCGGTATCCTGCGCACCGGCAGCGGCGAGCTGGAGCGGGTCACCGTGACCGACAGCGTCGAGCGGATCCGCGGCAGCTGGGCCGGCGGCGAGCGCCGCGGGCCGTTCCGCACGATCGCCGTCAGCCGCAGCGCCTCCTTCGAGCCGGGGGCGGCGGGCGGGCTCGCGGCCGAGGCCACCGACTGGGCCTACCTCGCGGAGATGCGCGACGCGCCGACCGCGATGTGGCTGTACATGAGCCACGGGCCGGCCTTCGCCGCCGATCCGGTCGTCACCTTCACGCGCAATCCCGAAGCCGCGCTGTTCGGGACGACCGTCGTGGAGCGGCGCGCCGACGGCACCGGCTACAGCCGGATGTACCAGGGCAGCGAGCTGCGCATGGAAGGCCCGACCAGGAACGGCAAGATGCACGGCTGGCAGGTGCGCCACCCGCACAGCTGGCAGGGCCACGCGGTCGCCGGCGGCCGCGACTGCTGGCAGGACGGCGAGCTGGTGAAGACGACGACCTGCCCCGGCGAGTAGCAGCCGGGAGTCCGCGCCCGGCTCAGCTTCTCGGCCGCACCGACCGCGCGAGCTGCTCGTAGGCGGCCTGGCAGTCGATGTTCTCCTGGTCGCCGAGCTCGAAGAAGGGCAGGGGGTCGAGGTCGGCGATGGCGAACTCGGGGTCCGCGATGGCGCCCGAGATCCGGACCGGCGCCGCCATGTCGATCAGGCTGAAGTCCTTGGATTCGGCCTCGATCTGCAGATCCAGCGTTTGCTCGCCGAGGTCGAGCCAGCCGGCGGCGACCAGCAGCGAGTCGGAGGTGTCGACGAAGGCCTGGCGGATCTGCAGCCGCCCGCCGTCGGCCTCGAAGCCGGCGCCGCCGCAGTGCACGGCGATGGCGACGTCGTCGCCGACGACAAGCGCCAGCGCCTCGACCACGTCCAGGCCCGCTGCCTCGACCAGCAGCCCGCTGACCGTGCCCTCTCGGAAGGTGACGATGCCCTGGCCCCGGGCCGTGGCCGCGATCTCGGCCAGGCTGTGCCCGACGCCGAGCAGGTAGATGTCGCCCCCGAACAGTCCGCCCATTTCGTCCACGAACTGGCTGTCCTTGAACCAGGGCTGCAGCGAGACGTCCTGGAGCGCGATGTCCAGGTCGGCCGAGGGCGGCTCGTCGCGGGCGTTGACCGCGATCTCGCCGGAGGCCGTGCCGCCGCCTTCCAGGCCGAGCACCAGCGGCTGGACCTGGAGCCGGGCGTCCTGGAGCAGGAAGTGCGCCTTCAGGCTGCTGACCGGGATGGTAGCGTCGCGGACCTCGGCGGCCTCCAGCTCGATGTCGATGTCGGCGTCGCGGAAGCGCTCGACCGGGATCGGCTCGTCGGGAAAGAGGCCCTGCTGCTCGGCCTCGGCGGCCTGCTCCTGCGTCGCCCCTTCCTCGGGGTCGGGTGCCGCGCCGATCAGCGGCGCCAGGTCGTCGAAATCGAGCGACTGCGAGAAGATGCGGCCGCTCAGCACCGGCCGCTCCCCGGCGGTGTCGTAGGTCAGGGTGCCGGCGATGTCGCTGTCGCCCACCTGGCCGGTGAAGTCGGTCAGGCTGACCGCCTCCCCCTGGCGCGCGAACTTGCCCTCGATGGCGAAGGGCGGCGTTGCCGGCAGGGCCGCCGGGATCACCGGATAGAGGTCGGCGAAGTTGGGGCCGGAGATCGCCAGCCGCACGTCGACGCCCTCGAAGGCCGCCGGCTCGGCGATCGTGCCCTGGGCGGCGATCTCGACCTCGTCGTAGGCCAGCGTGAAGTCGATCGGGTAGGGCGCCTCGCCCTCGACCAGCTCGGCGAAGGGACCGCCGGCGAACTTCAGGCTCAGGGCCTGCTCGTCCAGCGCCCCGGCGATCGCCAGCACGACGCCGTCGGTGCGGTTGGCGGCGCCGTCGACGCTGTCCAGACGGCCGGTCCGGGTGACGTCGGCCTCCTCGTCGCGGTAGGCGACCTCGATGTTGGAGACGGTGAGCTCGCCGATCTCGGGAAATTCGCCCCGGCTTTCCGGGGCGGCGGTCTCGGCCGCGCCCTCGAGCGGCGACCAGTTGGTCTCGCCTTCGGCGCTCCGCACCAGGCGCACCTTGCCGTCGCGCGCCTCGACGCGGGGCAGCTCCAGCGGCCCCCAGATCAGCGTCTTGGGCCGCAGCGCCACGGTCAGCTCTGAAAGCTCGGCGAGCGGCTCTTCGCCGGCCCAGTCGTGGTTGGCGACCGAGACCCCGCCGAAGCGCAGGGTGGTCAGCTCCCAGCCCGGATCGGCGTCGAAGCGCTCAAGCGAGACCGGGCGGCCGATGGCGAGGGTGGCCAGGTCCTCGACGAGCGGCCGCAGGTGGGCGGCGCCGCCGAGCGCGAAGAAGGCGAAGCTGCCCACGACGACCAGGAGGATCAGGCCGCCCAGCAGGCCGCCGATCCACAGCAATGTCCTGCGCATGACCCCTTCGTCCCGGCAGCTGCAAGTACTGGGGAAAACAACGCGGCTGGCCGAAAGGTTGCAGCGCCCGCGCCGGGCTCGAGGTCTTGCGCGGGGGCTACTTGGCCGCGGTGGCCTCTTCCTCTGGGCGCAGCAGGGCGAAGACCTCGGTGACCGCCGCGAAGTCGCGGTAGCCGCAGCGCGCCAGGGGCTGGGCCGCGGCGGTGTCGAAATAGCCGTCCTTCAGGTAGCGCTCGTCGATATGCACGCCGACGACCTGGCCGAACACCACGAAGCGGTCGGTCTGGCGGCCGTCCAGGTCCTTCAGGTGCAGCACCTCGAGCAGCCGGCACTCCAGCGCCGCCGGGCTCTCGGCGACCCGGGGCGCGCGCACCAGGCGGCTCGGCGCGGCGGTCAGGCCGGCCAGCTCGAACTCGTTGACCCCGCGCGCGACCATCGCCGAGGAGGCGTTCATCTGGCGCGCCAGCGGCAGGGTCGAGAGGTTGAAGACGAACTCGCCGGTCGCCTCGGCATTGGCCGGCGAGTCCTTCATGCCCTCGCTGGAGAAGGCGACGATCGGCGGGCTCGAGGAGAGGGCGTTGAAGAAGCTGTAGGGCCCCAGGTTGGGCCGGCCCTCGGCGTCGATCGTTGAGATCCAGCCGATCGGGCGCGGCGCGACGATCGCCTTGAAGGGATCGTAGGCCAGCCGGTGGCCGTCCTTGGGCTCGTAGAAATGCATGGGCTCGAAGTCCTCGTCAGGCGGCGCCGGCGAGCGGGTGCTCGAAGATCCAGTCGGCCATGACCTGGCAGCGCTGCATGTAGCGGTGCTGGTCCGGCCGGTAGTCGGCGATGGCGTTGTGCAGGCAGCCGATGTTGTCCCACATCAGCACGTCGCCCTCGGTCCAGCGGTGCGTGTAGACGTACCGGTTCTGGAGCTGGTGGCGGAACAGGAAGTCCAGGATCTCGTCGCTCTCGGCCTCGGGCAGGCCGTCGATGCGCACGGTGTAGCCGGGGTTGGCGTAGAGCACCTGGCGGCCGGTGATCGGGTGGCGCAGGAAGACCGGGTGGTGCACCGGCGGCTTGCGGCGGCGCTGCGCCTCGCTCAGGGGCGGCCGGGTGCTGCCCTTCTCGCGGCGCATCATCTCCCAGAACTTGTTGAAGTCGTGCTCGGCCGTGGCGCCGGCGAGGCGCTGCTTGAGCGCCTCGGGCAGGTCCTCGTAGGCCGCCTGCATGTTGGCGAACTGGGTGTTGCCGAGCGGCTCGCCCTGCTCGTCGCGCGGTATCCTGAGGGCGTGCAGCACGTTGGCCAGCGAGATCGTCTCGCTGTAGGACATGTCGGTGTGCCAGTCCTGCCCGGCGTCGGCGATGCCCAGCGGCTTGCCGTCCTCGACCATGTTCGAGAGGATCATCACTTCCGGATGCTCCTCGACCTGGAAGCTGCCGGCGACGTTGACCTCCAGGCTGCCGAAACGGCCGGCGAAGGCCTTGTGGGCGGCCGGGTCGAGCGACTGGCCGGGAAAGCGCAGCACGCCGTGCGTGCCGAGCGCGCGCAGCACCTGCTCGAAGTCCGCCTCGGACAGCGGCTTTGACAGGTCGAGTCCCTCTATCGTGGCGCCCAGGACCTGCCCGGTCGGTACGATATCGATCACCTCAGTGGCTCCCTCGGTTCGAGGCGGCGGCTGCCGCCTCCAGGTGGAAGGGCACGCCGAGCCCCTCGGCGATGCCCTCGAGCTGCCCGAGCAGCGCCGCCGACAGCGGCACGCCCTCGCGCCGGCGCTGCTCCAGCATGGCCTTCTCGATGTCGCCCGGCATCAGCACCGGCCGCTCGGGCGCGACCGGGGTGCTGCCGCGCAGGCGCCCGGCGACGCCCTCGACGTCGGCGGCGAAGGCTTCGAAGCCGCGGAAGACGGCCGGGTCGATGGCCAGGAAGCAGTGGCCGATGTTGTCCTCGCTGCCGGCCGCCTGCCGCGCCGCGCCGTGGAAGGCGCCGCCGGCCAGGCTGCCGCCGAGGAAGTGCCCCAGCAGGCCCAGGCCGTAGCCCTTGTGGACGCCGAGCGCCGGCGTCGCGCCCAGGGAGGTCAGGCCGCCGGGCGCGCCCTCGTAGATGATCCGGTAGGCGGCGTGGGGGTCGGTCACCGGCCGGCCCTCGCCGTCGACGACCCAGCCCTCGGGCAGCGGCTTGTCCTGCAGGTGGTGGACCCGGATCTTGTTGCCGGCCGCGGTCGAGGTCGCCATGTCGAAGACGATCGGCTCGCCCGCGGCGGTCGGGATGCCGTAGGCCAGCGGGTTGGTGCCCAGCACCGGCTCGGCGCCGCCCGGCGGCACCACGCAGACGACCTTGGTCGAGGTCGCGACCAGCGCGATGACGCCTTCGCGGGCGGCGAGGCGAGCGTAGTAGCCGGCCGCGCCGAAATGGTGCGAGCGGCGCACCGTGACCGCCGCGATCCCCTGCGCCTTGGCCTTCTCGACCGCCAGGCGCGTCGCGAAGACGGCGGCCGGAAAGCCCAGGCCGTTGCCGGCGTCGACGGTCGCGTATCCGGGGCCGTCGATCTCGATTTTCGGTTTTACAGCAAAGTCGTACTGGCCGCTCTTCATCCAGTTGGAGAAGAGCGCCAGCAGCGAGATGCCGTGGGAATCGATGCCGCGCAGGTCGCAGTCGATCAGCGCGTCGACCGTGGCCTCCAGGGCCTCGCCCTCCAGGCCCCAGCCGCCCAGGATGGCGGCGGCCTGGCGGCGCAGCAGCGCCTCGGGGAAGCACGGTGTCGTGTCGGCGGTACTCACGTCCGGCCTCCGCGCTCGATCACCGGGTTCTCCAGCACGCCGATCTCGGGGATTTCGACGGCGACGCGGTCGCCGACCTGGAGGTAGACCGGCGGCTTGCGGAAGGCGCCGACGCCTTCGGGCGTGCCGGTGGCGATGACGTCGCCCGGCTCCAGGGTCATATAGCGGCTGACGTAGGACAGGATCGCCGGCACCGGGAAGATCATGTCGTCGGTGTTGCCGTCCTGCATGAGCTCGCCGTTGACCCGGCAGCGCACCTGCAGGTGCCCCGGGTCGGGCAGCTCGTCGGCAGTGACCAGCCAGGGCCCCATCGGACAGAAGCCGTCCATCGACTTGGCGAAGCTGGTCTGCGGCGGCTTGACGTCGAACTGGAATTCGCGCGCCGAGACGTCGTTGAGCAGCGTGTAGCCGGCGACGTGGGCGAGAGCGTCCTCCTCCGGCACGTCGCGCATGCGCCGGCCGACGACCACCGCCAGCTCGGCCTCCCAGTCGAGCTTGGTGACCGCGGCGGGCTTCTCGATCGGCGCGCCCGGGCCGATCACCGAGGAGGGCACCTTGGTGAAGAGGCGCGGCTTCTCCTGGGCCTCCAGGCCGCCCTCGGCGGCGTGGGCGCCGTAGTTGCGGCCGACGCCGATGACCTTGCCCGGCCGCGGCAGGGGCGCCAGCAGCCTGACCTGGTCGAGCGGCAGGCCGTCGACCAGCTCCGGCGCCTCGGCCGCCGTGCGCAGGCGGTCGAGGCCGCCGGCGAGCAGGGCGATCATGTCCGCGACGGGTTCGTCGAGCAGCTCCGCCAGGTCGACCACGCGCTCGTTGCGCAGCAGGCCGACGCGCGCGACGCCGGCGCTCTCGAAGGTGACCAGCCTCATGGCCGGGGCTCGCGGGCGGGTGGGGGCAAGGGCAAGGCGTCGTCTCCTCAGCGCATCAGGTTCGGCAGGAACAGGGTGATCGAGGGAAAGGCGACCAGGATGACCAGCAGCACGATCTCCGTCACCACGAAGGGCAGCACCCCGGCGAAGCCCTGGCGGGTCGGCACGCCGGTCGAGGCCGAGGCGATGAAGATGTTGAGACCGACGGGCGGCGTGATCAGGCCGATCTCCGCGGTCTTGACGATCAGCACGCCGAACCAGATGCCGTCGAAGCCCAGGCCGGTGGCGATCGCGTGGGTGATCGGCACGGTCAGCACGATGATCGCGAACTGGTCCATGAACATGCCGAGCAGCACGTAGAAGACCAGGATCAGCGCCAGCACCAGGTGCGGCGACAGCTCGCTGCGGGCGATCCAGTCCAGGATCTCGCCGGTGACCTGGGTGAAGGCCATGAAGTAGCCGAACAGCACCGCGCCGAAGATGATCGAGATGATCATCGTGCTGGCGCGCAGCGTGTGCCCGATCGCCTCGGCGAAGCCGCGGCCGTTCAGCCGGCGCATGGCGAGCGTGATGACGAGGGCGCCGAGCGCGCCCAGCGCCCCGACCTCGCTCGGTGTCGCCACACCACTGTAGAGCGCGCCCAGGACCACCACGATCAGCAGCAGCACCGGCCAGACCCGGCCGCGCTCCTCGGCGGCCGGCTTGCCGTCGACCAGCTCGACCGGCCGGTCCTGGCGGCGGGGCGCCAGCTCCGGGCGCGCCCAGACGCAGAGGGTGATGGTGAGGATGTAGCCGGCGGCGGTCAGCAGGCCCGGCAGGATGCCGGCGATGAACAGCTTGCCGATCGATTCCTCGGAGATGATGCCGTAGACGACGAAGGCGATCGAGGGCGGGATCATGATCGCCAGGGTGCCGGCGACCGAGATCGTGCCGACCGCGAAGCCGGGCTGGTAGCCGAGCGCCTTCATGGTCGGGAAGGTCGAGCGCGCGATGGCGGCGACCGCGGCGGTGCTGCTGCCGGAGGCGGCGGCCAGCACGGCGCCGGCCATCACGGCGGTGATCGCGAGGCCCCCGCGCACCCGCCGCAGCAGGCGCCCGCAGGCCAGCATCAGGTCGCGGGCGACGCCGCCGGCGCTGAGCACCTCGCTCATCAGCACGAACATCGGGATGGTCAGCAGCACGAAGTTCGCCGTCGTGTGGTGGACGACGCCCTCCATCAGGCCCGGCAGCACCGGCGCCGGCGCGATCACCAGCAGGCAGAGCGTGCCGGCGATGCCGAGCGCGAAGGCGATCGGGAAGCCGAGCGCGATCAGCCCCAGCAGCAGGGCGACGCCGAGCAGAATCGTCATAGGGGCAGGATGTTCATAGGGGTTCCGCCGGCTCGATCTCGCCCTCGTGGTCGCTGCCGATCGGGCGCAGCACCGGCGCGACGGCGTCGAGCAGCACGCGCAGGGACAGCAGGCCGCAGCCGATCGGGACCCAGACCCAGGACCAGTCGACCGGCCAGTCGATCACGCCCATGGTGACGTGGCCCTCGACGAAGGCCTCGTGGAAGCGCCGCCAGCCGAACCAGGCGAGCGCCGCCAGGTAGGCCGAGGCCGACAGCAGGGCGATGCGGATCACGACGTTGTTGAAGGCCCTGGGACAGGCGTCGAGCAGCAGGCGGACCTGGATCGTGCCGCCCTTGCGATAGCCCCAGGGCAGCGCCAGCATCGCCATGGCGACCAGCAGGTAGCTCTCGGTCAGGGTCAGCTGGAAGGTCAGGGGGGCGGAGAAGGCGTGGCGCAGGATGGCGTCGGCCGAGACCAGCAGCATCATCGCCACCAGGACGACGCCGGCGACGATCGCCCCGCAGGTCTCGACCACGGCGAGCCGCCGGTCGATCCAGGCATGCCAGCCCGCGTAGGCCCCCGCGTAGACCATCGCCGCCGCCCCGTTCCGCCGCCGCCCTCCCGGTCTCAGCCGGCGACCGCCGCGCGGAAGTCGGCCAGCACCTGCCCGGCCGGCAGGCCGCGGTCGTCGAGCCGCTTGACCCAGTCGTCGTGGACCACGGCGAGGCGCGCGTTGATCGCCTCCAGCTGGTCGGGCGCGAAGGCGTACATGTCCTTGCCGCCCGCCTCGAACTCCTCGATCAGCCCGTCGATCTCCGCGTCCATGAAGCTCGAGGCCGATGCCTGGGTGTCCTCGCCGGCCTGGACCATGGCGTCCTGGATCTCCTTGGGCAGGCGGTCCCAGGTCGCGGTGTTGGCGGCGAAGATGTTGACGAAGGTGCCGAAGGAGCCGTTGGTGCTGGCCGAGGTCATGATCTCGTCGACCTTGTAGGGCTTCAGGCTCGACAGCGCCGAGATGGTGCCGCCGGCGGTGCCGCGCTCCAGCGCCACGTACATGTCGCTGACCGGGATCTCGGCCGGGGCGGCGCCCAGGGAGTCGATCACCAGGTTCATGCTGCCGCCGGCCGAGCGCAGCACCTTGCCCTGGAAGTCCTCGAGCGTCTTGATGGCCGCGCCGGTCGAGACGATCTGGTAGGGCGGAAAGGCCATGACCCACAGCGGCTTGGCCTGGGCGGCCGCGAACTCCTCGGCCAGCGGGCCGCCTTCCAGCCCCTTGCCGTGGGCGGTGACGATGGCCTTCGAGGTCGCGCCCAGGCCGGGCAGCATCGAGACGCCGTTGAGCGGCAGCTTGTCGGAGACGTAGCCGACCGGGATCGGCACGAAGTCGGCGACGCCGTTTTGCAGCGCCGACAGCAGCTCGCGCAGCTGGGCGATCTGGCCGGTCGGGAAGTAGTTGAACTTCACCGCGTCGCCGGTCAGGTCGGTGACCCGGTCCATCCAGTTCTGCACGCCCTGCGTCGAGATGACGTGGGTCAGCGGGCTGCCGTGGGCGACCGTGACCTCGACCTGCTGGGCGCGCAGCGGGCGCGCCCCGAAACCGAGCGCGAGCGCGCCCGCGCTCATGCCCATGCCGGCGATGACCTTGCGGCGTCCGATCTTCATGCTGCTGTCCTCCCTGGGGTTTCGCGCGCCCTTTGCCGGGCGCGCATTCTGAAAAGCGTTGACTTCTATCGGCCTCCGCCCTCCGTCGGCCCGGCCCTGCTCAACCCGGGACCGTGGCCGCCATCGAGGGCCGTTCGGAGAAGCTCCGGTACCAGGCGGCGAGCCGCCCGCGGCCCTGCAGCCAGTCGATCTGCGGGTGGCGGAAGCCGAGCCAGGCGACGGCGCAGCCGACGGTGATCGAGGCGAGGTCCACGCCGTCGCCGAACTGCTCGGCGCAGGCGTCGAGGCGGTCGAGGCCGCGCGTGGCGATGCCGACCTGCTTGTCGACCCAGGCGGCCGAGCGCTCCGCTTCCGGGCGCAGGCCCTCCTGGCGCGCCAGGACGCCGGCGTCGAGCACGCCGTCGGCGAGCGCCGTCAGGGTCAGGACGCGCCAGCGGTCGTCGCCCTGGCCCGAGAGCCGGCCGCCGCCGTAAGTCTCGTCGAGCCAGGCGCAGATCACCGGCGAATCGAACAGCACCAAGCCGTCGTCGCGCTCGAAGGCCGGGATCTTGGCCAGGGGGTTGGCTTCCCAGAAGCCGCTCGCGGCGTCGCGCGGATTGGTTTCGACGTACTCGACCTGCCGGTCGAGGCCGAGCTCCAACAACACCACCGAGACCTTGCGCACGAAGGGCGAGGTCGGATTCCAAAAAAGCCGCATCGATCCTCCCGAGGGGTCCCGCGGACTCTCGCGGCCCGTCGGTTCAATCAAGCAAGTCTGAGGCAGGAATTGATAAGGGACAAACTCAAAAGGGTGATGGATTGATCCGCATAATGGATCAACGCCCGGCCGAGAGCGGCCGCAGCCCGTCGCGCTCCAGCTCGCCGGCCTCGACGGTCAGGCGCGACAGCAGGGACAGGAAGGCTCGCGCCGCCGGCGAGGGCTCCTCGTGGCGGCGCGAGATCACGCCGACCTCCCGGAACAGGTCGAGGTCGGCGAAGGGCAGGGCGACCAGGTCGAGGGCGGCCAGCACGCGCCGGTCGACCGCCGGCATGACGGTGATGCCGAGGCCGGCCGCGACCATGGAGGCGACCGTCTGGTACTGCATGGTCTCGCACTTCACCGTCAGCGCGAAGCCGGCCGCCCGCGCCGCCGCCTCGATCAGGCTGCGCGCCGTCGTGCCGGTCGCCGGGCAGACCATCGGCTGGCCCTCGAGCTCGCCGAACGTCAGGCGCCGCCGGCGCGCCAGGGCGTGGCCGCGCGGCACGATCAGCAGGAAGGGCTGCTCCAGCACCGGCCGGAAGGCCAGGCGCTCGGGCACCTGGCTGTAGGGTCCGATGCCGATCTCGACGTGGCCGGTCGCCAGCGCCTCGAACAGCTCGTCGGCGAAGTCCTCCCGGATCGAGACCGCGATGCCGGGATGCTCCCGCTCGAAGTGGACCAGGGCGCGCGCGATCAGGCCGGTCGCCAGCGTCGGCGAGGAGGAGATCGCGACCCGGCCCTGGGTCAGGGCGCCGTGGCTCTGGAAGTCGCGGATCAGCTCGTCGGTCTCGACGACCAGGCGCTTGGCCCGCGCCAGCAGCTCGCGCCCGGCCAGGGTCGGCGCCACCTGGCGCGTGGTGCGGGTGAAGAGGCGCACGCCGAGCAGCGCCTCCAGCTGGTTGACCTGGGCCGTCACCGCCGGCTGCGAGCGCCCGATCTGCTCCGCCGCCGCCCGGAAGGAACGCGTCTCCGCCACCGCCACGAAGGTCGTGAGCTGCCCGATGATCGAGCGCGAGGCGAGGTTGGGGCGCAGCACCATGCGCGGCAGTGAAGCACGGGGTTGGGTGGGGGAGAAGGGGGGGGAGGCGAGATACGGCGGGAGGGCGGATCCTGCCCCGAAGACGGTCGGTGGCGCGTTCTGAGACGGTATTGGTCTGACCGTAGGGCTGTTCCTGCGGCAGATCGGCGGCGGCGGTCTCGTCATAGATGCTTGCCCGGTGGCGCCAAGTCGGATCGACGCCGCGGTAGCTGTGCCTCTCAAGGCCGTCAGTAGCGTCTGGAGCCCATTCCGGCCTCGCCGGCGGCCCCGGAAACCGGAGGTTTCTCCGTAGGTTGCCTGGCACGGCTGCTCAGGCGGAGACGCAACCACTTCTCAATCTCGAGAATGGCGAACAGCACGATCCCTATGCCAATGATTTCCGCACCGTGAACGAAATCTACAGGGCGAGCGTCGAAGAATGCCTCCATGAATGGTGCATACGTGAAGATAAGCTGCAGTGTCGCAACTACGGTAAGCGCGATCAGGACGGGTCGCGTGCCCTGCATACCCTTCAGCGTAAAAGAAGGTGCCCGCAGGAACCGCACGCTGAACAGATAGAATATCTCCATTACGACCAGCGTGTTCACGGCATAGGTTCTGGATTCTTCGGTCGTTGAGCCGTTTGCCTGTGACCAGGCAAACATGCCGAAGATGCCGGCAAAGAACAACATTGAAACGAATACCACGCGCCAGAGCAAGAACCCGGAAAGCATGGGTTCGCGAGGCGGGCGCGGTGCGCGTTTCATAACATCGCTCTCCGCAGGCTCGAAGGCCAACGCCATGGCTAGGCCCACCGAGCTTACCATATTGACCCAGAGAATCTGTAGCGGCGTGATCGGCAGTGTGAGCCCGAGCAACATCGCCCCGATGATAGAGAAGGATTCACCACCGTTGATCGGCAAGAGAAAGATAATGGCTTTCTTCAAATTGTCGTAGACGGTACGCCCCTCGCGTACTGCAGCACCGATCGACGCGAAATTGTCATCGGCCAGGACCATCTCAGCGGCTTCCTTGGCGGCCTCGGTTCCGTTTCGGCCCATCGCGATCCCGACGTTCGCCTGCTTTAGGGCGGGTGCGTCGTTCACTCCATCCCCCGTCATTGCGACGACATAACCGCTTGCCTGAAAGGCGCGCACGAGCCGGAGCTTGTGCCCCGGGCTCGTTCGGGCAAAGACATCAATCTCGGGCGCACGCTTGGTCAGCGCCTCGTCACTCATCCTGTCGAGGTCAGCGCCAGTCAGCACATCCTGATGGTTGGCCAAGCCCAGCTGCCGCGCGATGGCGCGCGCCGTCCCGCCATGATCACCGGTGATCATCTTGACCCGGATACCGGCAGACTGACATTCGGCGACGGCGGCGATGGCTTCGTCGCGCGGTGGATCAATGAGGCCAAGAAGGCCAAGAAGCGTGAAGTCACCCTCCACGTCCGCGAAACGGAGTTCCCGCCGGCTCGTCGCCTTGATGGCAACCGCCAGAACGCGCTGCCCTTGCTCCGCCATCTTCTCGATTCTGGCGTGCCAGTAAGCCGGGTCGATCGTCTGATCGCCGTCACGGCCACGCTGGCAGGCGCACATCTCTATGACGCGTTCGGGGGCTCCCTTTAGATAAATGAAGCCATCGCCCGTATGGCTGTGGTGCAGGGTCGCCATGAAGCGGTGATCGGCGTCGAAAGGGATCAGGTCGGTGCGTGGAAACGTTTGGGATTCGAGCGCCAGATCGAGCCCCGCCTTGATGGCGGCGGTCAACAGCGCCCCTTCCATCGGGTCGCCTTCGACAATCCAATGCCCGGCCTTATCATGCAGGGCCGAATCGTTGCAGAGTGCGGCGGCGCGCGCGAGTTCCAGAAGCAACGGACGATGCTCCGGTATCGTCTCCCGACCGTCGAGACTGAAACCTCCGCGCGGCTCATAGCCGACACCACTGACTTCGAAGAGATGGGCGCCCGCTGCAACCGAGCGTACCGTCATTTCGTTGCGTGTCAGCGTCCCGGTCTTGTCCGAACAGATGATCGACACCGAGCCCAGCGTCTCGACAGCCGGCAAACGTCGCGTAATCGCATTGCGCGCCGCCATGCGCTGAACGCCGATAGCGAACGTCACCGTGAGGATGGCCGGAAGACCTTCGGGAATCGCCGCCACGGCGAGCCCGACGACGACCATGAACATTTCCGCTGGCGCGAACCCCCGCAGCATGACCCCGAACGCGAAGACCAAGCCCGCCATCACGAGGATGGCAACGGTAAGCCAGCGGGCGAATATGTTCATCTGGCGTAAGAGCGGGGTGCTGAGTTCCTGAACTTCGGTCAGCATGTCGCTGATGCGGCCGATCTCCATGGATGGCCCGGTCTCGACAACGACCCCCGTGCCCTGTCCGGCTGCCACGAGCGTGCCGGCATAGGCCATGGAAGCGCGATCTCCCAGCGGTGCAGCGGCTGGCACCGGATGAATGGATTTGTCCACGGGGACGGACTCGCCGGTTAAGGCGGCCTCCTGCACCCTCAGCCCCTTGACGCGCGTGAGGCGAATGTCCGCGGGGACCTTGTCACCGGATTCGAGAAGAACCAGATCGCCGGGCACGAGGTTCTCGGCCGGCACCGACTTCCGATGATCGTTGCGCAGGACGGTCGCGCGTGGCGACAGCATTTGCTTGATCGCCTGCAGCGCCTTCTCTGCCTTGCCTTCCTGCACGAAGCCAATCGCCGCATTGACGACTGCAACGGCCAGGATGACGATGGTGTCTGTCCAGTGGCCTAGAGCTCCAGTAAGCGCCGCTGCCCCCAGTAAGACGTAAATCAGCAGATTGTTGAACTGTGCCAGGAAACGGATCAGCGGTCCGCGCGCCTTCGGCGGCGGCAATCGGTTCGGGCCGAATTGGGCAAGCCGCTCGAAGGCTTCCTCATCGCTCAGGCCGCCCGTCACGGCGCGACGTGCCGCTACGGCCTCTTCAGCTGGAATCGCGTGCCAGGGCGGCTGGAGGTTTGGACGAGGCGTTGCTGCATTCTGCGTGCTTCTCGGCTGAACAATCTTCAATAATGCCTCCGATTTTCAAAGCATCTGTCAGGGCAGCCGACAGCAGAAAGAGGCGTGCACGTCCGCTTCCAAAGTGGTCACGTTGTCAGGATCCTTGATCTCTTCGGCTGCAGGCGGGGCTGCGTGGACATCGACGAACGCCTCCAGATCCTTGAAGACCACCCGCAACTCTCGGCTAAGCCTGACTTCCCGCAGTTACCCCTCCTGACTCCAGAAGCGGACGGTCGCCCCGCTGACCGTTAGATGCGCCGCGACCTCGTGGCTGGTCATGGCTGGCCCGCTAAGAGGCATAGTCAGAGATCCGGGATGGCGCGTCCCGTCGCCGTAGATTTCAGATAAATTTATCTGAACATCTCTGAGCGTCCTTGATATAGATCAATTTTGGGCCGAGCTATGTGTAATATTGTTAAGTATCGTGAACTGGGTCGGTCGGCTCGCAGAAGACAGAATGAAGCGTTTTAAGAACATTCTGTATGTGGCCGACCCGTCTGGATTAGTCCTGCAAGCGTTTCATCATGCCGTCGGCCTCGCAGAGAGAAACAACGCCCGGTTGACGGTCGTCATGGTGCTGGAACACCTGCCATCTTACCTGATGCGACCGGCGCCCGATAAGCTAAGGCAAGTGCAGCGCAATGAACTTCAGGCCGCGCTGGACCGGTTGTGCGCATGGGTTTCGCACCGTGTGAAGGTCGAGGCTAGAATCCTAGAAGGCAAACCCTTTCTGGCGGTGATACGCGAGGTCATACGCAACGAATGTGATCTCGTTGTGAAGTCGGTGGATGACGACGACAGCACGAAGGCTTTGCTGTTCGGCTCGACCGACATGCATCTGCTTCGGAAGTGCCCCTGTCCGGTCTGGCTCATCAAGTCGACCGATCCTTCTTCGATCCGGCGGGTGATGGCCTGTGTGCACTTCAATGAACTCGATCCTTCCGGTCGAGACACCGATGAGCCCCTCAATCGGATGATACTCGAATTGGCGGGTTCGCTCGCACGTCAGGAAGCCAGTGAACTCCACATCGCGCACGCTTGGGAGGCAATGGGTGAGAACGTCCTGAGAGGTTCTCGGACGGACGCCGATGAAGAAGAAGTGAATTCTTATGTTCGCGAGGTCGGCCATCGGCATCGGCTTTGGCTCGAGCGGCTGCTGCGCAAGTCCAGGCAATGGATCGGCCCTGGAGCCTACGACTCGCTGAAACGCAAGACGCATGTAGTGAAAGGGCCGCCAGACGAGGTTATTCTGAAAATTGTCCACGTGCTAAGAGTTGACCTGATCATAATGGGGACTGTGGCCCGCGCCGGTATCCCGGGAATATTCATCGGTAATACTGCGGAGACCATCTTGAGCAAGATCGATTGCTCGGTTCTCGCCGTAAAGCCCAGAGATTTCGTTACTCCGGTCACATGCGAGAGCTAACCACAGCCACCTCGCTGCGCTGCACTTGGCAAAGGCTCGAATTCACGGGAGAGCCCGCGCACTGAACACCTTGTGTCGCCGCGCCGCCGTCGAGCGCGCAACCGTCGCGGAGGAGGCAGGGTCGCTCCCGATTCATTCCCGCCCCTCACACCACCAGCATCGCCACCGCCCACAGCAGCACCGTCACCCGCGCCCCCGAAGCCTCGCGCGCCGGCACGCCGTCCTGTCCGGCGCTGCGCCAGACGCCGACGACGGCGACCGCGACGTAGGCCAGGGGCAGCAGGAAGAGGGCCAGGGCCAGCGGGGCCGGGGCGCCGGCCGCGACCGCCGCCAGGGCCGCGAGGAGGCCCGCGAGGTTGATCAGGGTCCCGTAGAGCAGGGCCCAGCGCCACAGCGCGCGGGCCAGGGGCAGGCGGCCGTTGAGAAGGTCGGCGAGCGGCTTCATGAGCCCATCCTGGGCCGGATCGCGCGTCGCCGCCAGGGGGCGGCGGGGAGGGTCGGGGCGGGCGCCGGCTCGTCCCAGGCCAGGGGCGTCGCGACCGGCGCAGCGGTACGAGCAGGGGGCGGCTGCCGTCAGCGCCCCCACAGCCGCTCGAGCTCTTCCGGGCGGGCCGCGCGCTCCAGCTGCTCGAAGGTGCACTGCCGCGGCGCCTTGTCGAGGCGCCAGCGCAGCAGCCGGGTGCCGTGGCGGAAGCGGTCGCCGGTGACCTGGTCGTAGCGGACCTCGACGACCAGCTCGGGCCGCAGCGGCTGCCATTCGGCGTCGCGGGCGCTGGCCCAGCGGCTCGGGCCGCCGGGCGCCTTGCCGGTGAAGCCGGGCGGCTCGACCAGCGCCTCCAGGCGGCGGGTCAGCGCCGGCTTGTCCTTTGCCGCGAGGCCCGAGGTGAAGCCGACGTGGTGCAGCCGGCCCTCGCCGTCGTGGAGGCCGAGCAGCAGCGAGCCGACCAGGCCCTTGCCCCCGCCCTTGGCGTCGCCCTTGTCCTTGCCCTCGGCGGCGTAGCGGAAGCCGCCGACGACGCAGTCGGCGGTGCGCAGGCACTTGACCTTGAGCATGGCCCGCTCGCCGGGCCGGTAGGGCGCCTCGAGGCGCTTGGCGACGACGCCGTCGAGCGCGCCGCCGGCCTCCTGAAGCCAGGCCCGGGCCTCGCTCAGCTCGCGGGTCGCGGGCGAGAGGCGCAGCCGGGGCCCCTCGCCGGCGGGGCCCTCGTCGCCGGGGCCCTCGTCGCCGGGGGCGGGCAGGGCGCGGTAGAGGCGCTCCAGGGCGGCGCGGCGCGCGCTCAGCGGCTCGGCGAGCAGGCTGCCACCCTCGGGATCGAGCAGGCAGTCGAAGAGCAGGAGGCTGGCCGGCGTCTCGGCGGCGAGGCGGCGCACCCGGCTCTCGGCCGGGTGCAGGCGCTGCTGCAGGGCGTCGAAGGACAGCTTGCCTTCGAGCGGCACGACCAGCTCGCCGTCGAGCAGGAAGCGCTCCAGGGGCAGGCCCCGGAGCAGCGCCACGACCTCGGGAAAGTAGCGCGCCAGCGGCTTGCCCGACTTGGCGGTCAGGGTGACCGCCACGCCGGCACGCCAGGCCAGGCAGCGGAAGCCGTCCCACTTCGGCTCGTACTGCCAGCCCGGACCTTCGGGCAGGGCGGCGACGGACTTCGCTTCCATCGGCTCGAGTCCGGCCGCCTCGGATCCGGCCTCGAGCTTCGCCCGAGACCCCGCTTGCGAGGCGTCCGCAGGCCGGCGCCTCTCCTTCGTCCGCTCGCTGCCGGCCATGGGACTCCTCGGCGCATCCACCCTCGCGCCGAACGCCGTCCGGGAGGCCCCTGTTCCCTCCGCACCGCGCGTCAGGCCCCTGCTTCGCGATGCCCGGCGGAGGGCGGACTTCGCAGCCGCCGGAGCCCTTTCTTGCCCCCGCAGGGACATAATAATGCCGGCTTCGGGTGGACCTGGGATTCATATTCGCGTAGATTCAGACCATTGAATCATAGAATAAAAATCGACAGGAGGCTTATACGATGGGTGATAAGAACGAGATGCGCCAGAAGTTCGAGAAGTTCAGGCCCTCGAAGACGTTGTGGTTCTGGTCCTGTGCCGGCTCGGTTGCTTTGACCGTTGTCCTCGGCTTTACGGTCGGCGGCTGGGTTACTGGCGGAACCGCGCAGCAGATGGCCCAGGCCGGGCGCGAAGACGGCCGCGCCCAGCTCGCCGCTTCGATCTGCGTCGAGCGCTTCGCCAGCAGCCCCGAGTTCGCGGTCAACCTCGCCGCGCTCAAGGAGGAGAGCTCCTGGGCACAGGACCGCTTCCTGGCCGAGGCCGGCTGGGTGACGCCGGTCGGAATGGAAGAGCCGATCGACGGCGCCGGCGAGCTCTGCGCCGAGCAGCTCGTCGAGATGGAGGCGACCGCCGCGGCTCCGGCCGAAGAGGCCGGCGTCGAGGAGACCGCCGCCGACGCGACCAAGAGCTAGAGCGTTCCCACCTTAGGCGGAAGCGTATCCTGAGTTTGCGAGGTAGGCGG
>NZ_JBBDQW010000043.1:27036-34484 GCF_040905785.1 Tistlia sp. | reverse complement strand
CGGAGCCCCAAGGATGCTTTCTTGCTTGCACCCGATTACAGAAGCCTGTCGAGGGACGTGGCAGCTCGGGCGGCGGCGGCCCGGCCGATTGATTCGCCGCCGGCCTTGGCGCAAGGTCTCGTTCGTTCGCCTGCGGGGAGCCGCAGGCACCCCCTCGGTGGCGCGGCAAGTTGGAAGGATATTGGATGATCGACGACGAGCAGGTCCGAACGGCCGACGTCCGGCTCGAGCGGGACCTCTTCCTGCGCAGCCTGCTGCGCGAGCTCAGCGGCAGCCTTCAGGACGTCGTCGGCCTCGAGGAGGCCTCCGGCTACATCAGCGTCGTCGGCCAGGCGATGGGCGAGCAGATCGACGCCGAGTACCGGCGCGCGCTGGCGGTCGACCGGCTCGGCCGCGCCGAGGTCGCTCAGGTCCTGGTCGACCTGAAGCGACGCATCCAGGGCAAGTTCCATGTCGTCGAGGAGCGCGAGGACCGCATCGTCCTCGCCAACAGCGCCTGCCCCTTCGGCGAGCAGGTCGCGGGCCGCCCCGCGCTCTGCATGATGACCTCCAACGTCTTCGGCCACATCACCGCCGAGAACCTGGGCTACGCCAGGGTCGACATCGAGCGGGCGATCGCCCGCGGCGACGCCGGCTGCCGGGTCGTCGTCTACCTGACGCCGAGCGAGAACGACGACACCGACGCCCGGGAATACTTCAAGCGTGCCGATGGATGATGCCACGGCCTTCCGCCGGCTGCTGAGCGTCCTGCCCGAGCCCCTGCTGGTGGTCGACAGGGCGGGCGCGGTCGAGGTCGCGAATCCGGGTGCCAGGTCCCTGCTGGGCAGCGACCCCCAGGGGGCGAACCTCCTCGACTACATCGAGGACGAGGGGGAGTTCCTCGCCTATCTCGGTCGCTGCTCGGGCTCGGGCAGCCCGCTCCTCGGGTCGATGGTCGTCAAGACGCCGGCCGGCTGCCGCAAGGTGCAGGCGCAGGGAGCGGTCTTCGCCCGAGGTTCCGCGGCAGCGGCCACGATTCTCCTGCGCCTGCGCGCGGACGCCGGCGCAGAGTTCTCGGTGCTCGGCCAGAAGGTGCGCGAGCTCAACCGCGAGATCCGCCAGCACCGCCGCGCGCAGGCGGCCCTGGAGGAGGCGGTGCGGCACCGGGAGGTGCTGCTGCAGGAGCTGCACCACCGGGTCAAGAACCACACGCAGATGCTGCTCGGCATGCTTTCGCTGAGCGCACGCGAGGCCGACTCCGAGGAGGTCCGCATCTTCATCGGCGAGTTCCGCTCGCGCCTGCTGGCGATCGCCTCGTCCCAGCAGCTCATGTACCAGGCCGGCGAGTTCGCCTCGGTGCCGGCACGCGACTTCCTGGAGTCGCTGTGCCAGGCGCTCGCGCAGACCTGGCCGCCGGGGGCGGTCCTGACGACCGACTCCGACCAGGTCGAGCTGCGCAACGACGTGACGACGCCGGTCGCCCTGATCGTCAACGAGCTGACCGCCAACGCCCTGAAGCACGGGCTCGGCTTCGGCCCAGGCCGCGTCGCCGTCACGCTCCGCCGCGCCGGCCAGGAGATCGTCCTGACCGTCTGGGACTGCGGCCCGGCCTGGGCCGAAACGGCCGCCCCGAAGCGCTCGTCCGGGCTGACCCTGGTCAGGGGCCTCTGCCGCCAGATCGGCGGGGCCTTTGACATCAGCCGCGGCGAGGGCACATTCTGCACAGTGAAGTTTCCGTACGCTGCCGCGGAGTCGGCCGGTTGATGACGTTGAATTCCAGCCAGATCGTCCTGCGGATGCCCGCGCCTCGCCTGTTCACCCACGGGGTTCAGGACGACTCCGATCCCGCAAGGGGTGCCGCGCAGCGGCTCAAGGACGGGCCGGGCCACGCCGCCCGCCTGCTGATCGTGGAGGACGACTGGTTCATCGGCCAGGAGATCGAGGCCGCCGCGCTGGCAGCGAACTATGCCGTCGTCGGCATCGCCACTTCCGCCGAGGCGGCGGTGCAGGCGGCGCTCGACCAGGTCCCCGACCTGGTGCTGATGGATATCCGCCTGGCCGGGACCCGCGACGGCGTCGAGGCGGCCCTGGAGATCCGCGAGCGCGCCGACATCCCCTGCCTGTTCGTCAGCGCCCATCGGGACGAGGAGGTACGCGGCCGGGCCCAGGCCGCCCGCCCCGCCGGCTGGTTGTCGAAGCCCTTCTCGGACTCGCAGCTGCTGAGCGCGATCCGGCAGGCCCTTCGGGCCGACGGCCCGGCGACCTGACCCCGACCGGGCCCCGGCATCCGCCGGCTCTCGAGTCACGCGACAGGAGCCTTTCTTGAGAATCTCCGAGGTCCGGACCTTCGTCGTCGGCAACCCGCCGCCGGGGTTCGGCGGGCGCTACTTCGTGTTCCTGAAGCTGGTCACCGACGGCGGCGTCGAGGGCCTGGGCGAGGCCTACTGCCTGCCGTTCCACCCGCGCGTGGTTGTCGCCATGATCGAGGACCTCTGCGCGCGCTACGTCGTCGGTGAGGACCCGAGGCGCATCGAGTCGCTGTGGCGGCGGGTCTACTCCGCCGGCTACGGGCAGCGCCCCGACCTCTCGCTCGCCGGCATCCTGAGCGCCGTCGAGATGGCCTGCTGGGACATCCTGGGCAAGGACTGCGGCAAGCCGGTCCACGTCCTGCTCGGCGGCAAGGTCCACGAGCGGCTGAGGAGCTACACCTACCTCTATCCGGGCGAGGCCGACGGCGCCGACTTCTACCACGACGCCGAGCGCTCGGCGGCGCGCGCGGCCGACTACGTCCGCCAGGGCTTCACCGCGCTCAAGTTCGATCCGGCCGGCGCCTACTCGGCCTTCGACCCGCGCATGCCCGATCCCGAGACCCTGGAGCGCAGCGAGCGCTTCTGCCGGCTGATCCGCGAGGCCGTCGGCGGCGCGGCCGACCTGCTGTTCGGCACCCACGGCCAGTTCACCCCGGCCGGCGCCCTGCGCCTGGCGAAGCGGCTGGAGCCCTACGACCCGCTGTGGCTGGAGGAGCCGACGCCGCCGGAGCTACCGGAGCAGATGGCGGTCGTCGCGCGCGGCACCTCGATTCCCGTGGCGACCGGCGAGCGCCTTGCGACCAAGTACGAGTTCGCCCGGGTGCTCGACCTCGGTGCCGCCTCGATCCTGCAGATGAACCTGGGCCGCGTCGGCGGCCTGCTGGAGGCCAAGAAGATCGCCGGCATGGCCGAGGCGCGCTACGCCCAGGTCGCGCCCCACCTCTACTGCGGCCCGGTCGTCGGCGCCGCCAACATCCAGCTCGCCGCGACCTGCCCGAACTTCCTGATCCTGGAATCGATCCAGGCCTGGGGCGGCTTCCACGCCGAGATCCTGAAGACGCCGATCCGCTGGCAGGACGGCTACGTCATCGTGCCCGACGCGCCGGGGCTCGGCGTCGAGCTCGACGAGGCGGTCGCGGCGGCGCATCCCTACGAGGGCGAGGCGCTGCACCTGGAGATGGCGCAGCAGCCGGTGCCCTGGCGGCCGGCCGGCTGACCGCGCCGCCTCGATCCCCCGCCCGCCCCCCCTCTTCTCCGACAGCCGAAGGAACAGGACGCCATGCACTACGCCTTCGTCGGCCTCGGCAGCCTCGGCGGGCATCTCGCCGGCAGCCTGCTGCGCGCCGGCTTCGCCGTCACCGTGAGCGACCTCGAGCGGACCCGGGCCGAGCCGCTGCTCGCCGCCGGCGCGGCCTGGGCCGAAAACCCCGCCAGCGCCGCCGCGGCGGCCGACGCCGCGATCACCTGCCTGCCCTCGCCGGCCGCCTCGGCGGCGGTCGCGCCCCAACTCTTCGAGTCGCTGCGGCCGGGCGCGACCTGGATCGAGATGAGCACCAACGAGGCGGCCGAGGTCGCGCGCCTGGCCGCGCTCGCCGCCGCCCGCGACATCGCCACCCTGGAGGCGCCGGTCACCGGCGGCGTGCACCGCGCGGCCACGGGCGAGATCACCGTTCTGGTCGGCGGCGAGGCGACGACCTTCGAGGCGCACCGGCCGGCCCTGGAGGCGATGGGCGGCGAGGTCCTGCACATGGGCCCGCTCGGCTCGGCGGCGCTGATCAAGGTGATCACCAACATGCTCGCCTTCGTCCACCTGGTCGCCGAGGGCGAGGCGCTGATGCTGGCGAAGCAGGGCGGCCTGGACCTGGCCAAGGCCTACCGGGCGATCGCGGCGAGCTCCGGCAACTCCTTCGTCCACGAGACCGAGGGCCAGGTGATTCTGAACGGCAGCTACGACATCGGCTTCACCCTCGACCTGGCCTGCAAGGACCTGGCCTTCGCCGCCGGCTATGGGAGGTCGCTCGGCGTGCCGCTCGAGCTCGCCGGCCTGACCGGCGGGACCTTCCTGCGCGCGCGCGCACAATACGGCGGCCAAGCGCAGTCGACCCAGGTGGTCAAGCTGCTGGAGGACGCGCTCGGCAGCGAACTGCGCGCGCCCGGCTTCCCGGCCAGGTTGACCGGGTAGCGGAAGTAAACCGGCAACGAACCTGGGTGATCTCGTCTTATCGGAAAGAACGGCATTTGATCCAGCGCAAATGAAAAGTCTAGGACCGATACGACCATTGAAGACTTGTACACTACAGGCGGTCATCAGCCTGAGGATTTTTTGAGCACGCACCCGAGATTTCGATGATCATCAGGATCATCATGACCAAGCCGTAATATTTCTTCACATAGATTTATAGTATAGGACTATTTTCGTTTGGGTCGTTACCTAAATGGACAGTTAAGCTGCGGAGCCGCACTGCCGACGATTAATAACTTCTCAATAATGTCCGAGCTATTAGTGATCTGAACGAGGGGAACCATCCGGTACGGGCCACGCACGGCCCGCCCCCGCCAGACACTGGAGCTCGCGCGATGGCATTTCTCCGCAGCCAGGCAATTACGCTTCTGCTCATCGCCGCGAACCTGCTGGTTCTGCTCGCGGCCGCCTGGGTCGGGTGGAAGCTGACCACCCGCTACGAGACCTTCGTCACCGAGTTTCAGCATGGCCAGACCGCCGAGCTGGCCAGCGTCGCCAGCGACGACATGCTGTGGAACCGCTATGCGCTGCTGACCGCCGACCTCGCCCAGACCGTGTCGGCCGACAAGGAGCTGGCGGCGGGCGTCGCCGCCGCGGACGGCGCGGCCATCGGCGCGCTGCTCGAGGAGGAGTTCAAGCAGGGCGTGGTGACCCAGGGTCGGCTGGCGCTGCTCGGCCTGTCGACCTACACCGCCGACGGCGACCTGGTGGCCGAGCGGTGGACCGCCGGCGCCGCGCCGGCCAGCCCGCCGAACGCCCTGCTCGCCGAGGTCGCCGGCCGCGAGGGCAGCACGCGCCTGGAGCTGCTGACACGCGGCTGGAGTGGTCCGGAGCGGCCCTACCTCACGGTCTTCGCACCGATCGGCGGCCTGCGGCTGCGCGGCTACCTGGCGGTCCACGTCGACCCGCTGCACGCCCTGCGCACGCTCGACAGCCGCCTCGGCATGGCGGTCAGCCTGCGCGGGCCGGGCGGCGCCGAGACGCTCGCCACGCTCGACAACGTCAGCTTCGAGGAAGGCACCGCGCTGGATACCGTGGTCGTGCCGCTGGCGACGCCGGAAGGCGCACCGCTGGTCGATGCCGAGCTCAGCGCCGATGTCAGCGCCCTCAGGGCGCAGCTCTCCGGCACCCGCCTGGAGTTCTTCCTGCTGTTCGCCCTGGTCGGCGGCGGCGTCGGCCTCGCCGGCGTCGCGGTGGTCAGTCTCTACCTGAACCGGGCGCGGCGGCGCGAAGCCGCGATGCGCGCCGAGGCCGAAGCCGCACGCCAGGCCGAGGCCGCTCGCCAGGCCGAAGAGAACGAGCGCCAGGCGCGCCACGACGAAGAGGTGGCCGGCCAGCTGCGCGCCAGCATGCTGGGGCTCTGCGACCAGCTCGAGGACGACGTCGCCCGGCTGGTCGCCGAGGTCTCGGAGCAGACCGGCGCCATGAGCCGGGACGCCGCCTCCATGAGCGAGACGGTGCGGGCCATCAGCGACGAATCCGAAGCCGTCACCCTCGCCTCGACGGAGGCCAACACCTCGATCCAGACAGTCGCCGCGGCGACCGAGGAGCTGGCCGCCTCAAGCGAGGAGATCGGCCGGCGGGTCGCCGAATCGACGAGCATCGCCACCAGCGCCGTCGAGGAGACGGAGCGCACCGAGACCAGCGTGCGCGCGCTCGCGGACTCGGCGCAGAAGATCGGCGAGATCGTCACCCTAATCCAGGCGATCGCCGAGCAGACCAACCTCTTGGCGCTCAACGCGACGATCGAGGCGGCGCGCGCCGGCGAGGCCGGCAAGGGCTTCGCGGTCGTGGCCTCGGAGGTCAAGAACCTGGCGACCCAGACCGCCAAGGCGACCGACGAGATCGGCCAGCAGATCGGCAGCATCCAGGGCGCGACCGGCGAGGCGGTCGGCGCGATCGAGCGGATCGGCGCGACCATCGCCAAGGTCAGCGAGGTCGCGACCACCATCGCTTCGGCCGTCGACGAGCAGACCGCCGCGACCGGCGAGATCGCGCGCAACGTCCAGCAGGCCGCCGCCGGCATCTCCCAGGTCGCCGAGGGCTTCGCCAAGACCAGCGACCAGACGCGCTCGGCCGCCGAGCTGTCGCGCCAGGTCGACGTCGGCGCGACCATGGTCAGCCAGCAGATCGTCGAGATGCACGGCCGGATCGCCGAGGTGCTGGCACGCATCCGCAGCGACAACGGGGGGCAAGGCGGCACGGAGGCGGCGTGAGCCGGACCGGCCGCCCGACAACAACAAAAAACCGTCACGACAAGCGACCGGTGCCGCGAAGGGGCGCTGCCGGGCCGTTCCAGACAACCGACAAGAGAGAGGACTGCACCATGAAGACCCTGAAACTCGCCCTGGCCGCCCTGGCCGTCACGCTTTTCGCGAGCCTGCCCGCCCATGCCGACGCGCCGGTCGAGATCCCCGGCGCCACCACGGTCGACGCCGACGGCGTGATCGCGCTGTTCGACCAGCATCCCGACCTGATCGTCCTCGACAATCGCAAGGAGAAGGACTTCTCGGCCGGCCACATCGAGGGGGCGGAGCGCCTCGTCGACACGGACGTCAACGCCGACACCCTGGCGGCTGTGCTGCCGAGCAAGGACGCCCCGGTGCTGATGTACTGCAACGGCCTGAAGTGCGGGCGCGCCGCCAACGCCGTCCAGTCGGCGCTCGGCCTGGGCTACAGCAAGGTCTACTACTACGCCAAGGGCATGGAGGAGTGGAACGCCAAGGGTCTGCCCGTCGCCAAGGACTGACCGCCTCGAGCAGATGGCGACCTCACGGAATCGCATAGCGATCCGTAAGGTCGCCTGAATCTGCTCTATTCAATTGAGGTAGACCAAATTCACGTGACCGGTCGGATCCCGAAGTGGATCCGACCGGTCACGATTTGGTCTAAACGCATCCACTGCCGAGGCAGGGGGG
>NZ_JBBDQW010000043.1:0-27026 GCF_040905785.1 Tistlia sp. | reverse complement strand
GGCCCGCGATCCCGACCGGATCGCGGGCCGCTTGCGTTTCCGGGCCGGCCTGTAGGGCGCCCCGAACAGGCCAGGACACGCCGCTTTCTCGGCAGCGCCCGTCATGCGGGAGAGTGGAGACTGGGGCAGCCGGCCGGCTGCGGGCGGCAGCGGGAGAAAACCTGCCGGGAGCCCACAACCGGAAGGCGGCCGCAGCCTGTTGCGCTGCGGCAAACCGGGGCCCGGGCGGGAGCGGAAGGTTGGCAAGGGGGGCCGCTTCAGCGACAATGCACTGCAATACGTCGGGCCGCGCGGCTGGGAAAACGTCGCGGCGACGGTCGCGTTCTCCGCGATCGACCGACCCAACAGGAAGAAACAGGGAGCAACGAATCTCAATGGATAAGATCAAGCTTTTGGGCGAGCTCGCGCGCTCCGGCCAGGTCGACCGCCGCGGCTTCATGACCGGCGCCCTGGCGCTCGGCGTCACCGTCGGCGCGGCCTCCTCGCTGTGGAGCAAGACCGCGCGGGCGCAGCCCAAGAGGGGCGGCAACTTCCGCCTCGCCCTGGGCAGCGGCTCGACCACCGATTCGCTCGACCCGGCGACCTTCGACAGCACCTTCAACCAGGTGCTCGGCTACGGCACGCTGCGCAACACCCTGACCGAAGTGAAGGGCGACGCCAGCATCGGCCCCGAGCTGGCCGAGAGCTGGGAGGGCGGTGACGGCGCCAAGACCTGGACCTTCACCCTGCGCAAGGACGTCACCTTCCACAGCGGCAAGACCATGACTCCGGAGGACGTCATCGCCTCCGTCGAGCATCACCGCCGCGAGGACTCGACCTCGGCGGCCAAGCCGCTGGTCGATTCGATCGCATCGATCAAGGCCGACGGGCCCGACAAGGTCGTCTTCGAGCTGAGCGCCGGCAACGCCGACTTCCCCTTCTACATGTCCGACTACCACCTCTGCATCCTGCCCTCGAAGGACGGCAAGGTGGACGCCACCTCGGGCGACGGCACGGGCGCCTATGTCCTGAAGAACTTCGAGCCGGGCGTGCGCGCCAGCGCGGAGCGCAACCCGAACTACTTCAAGGAAGATCGCGCCCACTTCGATTCGGTCGAGCTGCTGGCGATCGTCGACCCGGCGGCGCGGACCAACGCCATCTCGACCGGCGAGGTCGACATGATGGAGCGGGTCGACCTGAAGACGGTCAACCTGCTGGCGCGGCGCCCGGGCATCATCATCACCGAGACGGTCGGCAACCAGCACTACACCATGCCGATGATCACGACGCAGGAGCCCTACACGGACAACAACGTTCGCCTCGCGCTCAAGCACGCGATCAACCGCGAGGAACTGCTGAGCAAGATCCTGCAGGGCTACGGCCGGGTCGGCAACGACCATCCGATCGGGCCGGCGACGAGCTTCGTCGCCCCCGATATCGAGCAGCGGACCTACGACCCCGACCGCGCCAAGCACTTCCTGAAGCAGGCCGGCTACGACACGCTCAAGGTCCAGCTCAGCGCCGCCGACGCCGCCTTCGCCGGCGCCGTCGAGGCCGCCGTGCTGTTCCAGGAGTCGGCGCGCGCCGCCGGCATCGAGGTCGAGGTGGTGCGCGAGCCGAACGACGGCTACTGGTCCAACGTCTGGCTGAAGAAGCCCTTCGTCATGTGCTACTGGGGCGGCCGCCCGACAGCCGACCTGATGTTCACGACGGCCTATGCGGCGGGCGTGCCGTGGAACGACGCCTACTGGGACAACGAGCGCTTCAACAGGCTGCTGGTCGAGGCGCGCGCCCTGCTCGACGAGGACAAGCGCGCGGAGCTCTACCGCGAGATGCAGATGATCGTGCGCGACGAGGGCGGCACCATCGTGCCGCTGTTCGCCAGCTACGTCGACGCCGCCAGCGACCGCCTCGGCCACGACGAGGTCGCCGGCAACTACGCGCTCGACGGCCTGCGCGTCACCGAGCGCTGGTGGTTCACCTGAGCGGGTCGGCAGCGCGCGACCGGCCCGGCCATGGGTAAGATCCTGGTGATGGTGGCCCAGCGCCTGGCGCTGGGCCTCCTGACCCTGTTCTTCGTCTCGCTGATCATCTTCCTCAGCGTCGAAATGCTGCCGGGCGACTTGGCCCAGGAGCTGCTCGGGCAGTCGGCGACACCCGAGACGGTCGCGGCCTTCCGCAAGCAGCTCGGCCTCGACCTGCCGGCCCACATCCGCTACCTGGAGTGGCTCGGCGGCATCGCCCAGGGCGACTTCGGCCGCAGCCTCGCCAACGACCGGGAGATCTCCGGCCTGATCGCCGGGCGGCTCGGCAACACCCTGTTCCTGGCCGGGCTGGCGGCGCTGATCTCGGTGCCGCTGGCGCTGACGCTGGGCATTCTGGCCGCGCTCTATCGCAACACCCCCTTCGACCGCGGCATCAACGTCTTCGCCCTGACCTCGGTGTCGGTGCCCGAGTTCTTCATCGCCTACATCCTGATCCTGTTCCTGGCGGTGCAGATCAACTGGTTCCCGAGCATCTCCAACATCGGCCCGGCCACCGACCTGTTCGATCGGATCTACCGCTCGATCCTGCCGGCCCTGACCCTGACCCTGGTGGTCGTCGCCCACATGATGCGCATGACCCGCGCGGCGATCATCAACCTGATGGCCAGCCCCTACATCGAGATGGCGCGCCTCAAGGGCCTCTCGCCGCGCCGGGTGATCCTGCGCCACGCCCTGCCCAACGCGCTGGCGCCGATCATCAACGTGGTCGCGCTCAACCTCGCCTACCTGGTCGTGGGCGTGGTCGTGGTCGAGGTCGTCTTCGTCTATCCCGGGCTCGGCCAGCTGATGGTCGACTCGGTCTCCAAGCGCGACATCACGGTGGTCCAGGCCTGCTCGCTGATCTTCGCCGCGACCTACGTGCTGCTGAACCTGACCGCCGACGTGCTGTCGATCCTCACCAACCCGCGTCTGCTGCACGCGCGCTGATCCGGGAGCCAGGAAGCCGAGGATGGAAGCCACCCTGAAGCTGCTGCGCAGCGCACCGCCGACCGCGCTGTTCGGGCTGCTGGTGGTCGTGACCTACGTCCTGGTCGCGCTGCTGGCGCCGCTGATCGCGCCCTACGGCGAGACCCAGATCGTCGGCGCGCAGTTCCTGCCCTGGTCCGACGAGTACCTGCTCGGCACCGACAACCTGGGCCGCGACGTGCTCAGCCGGCTGATCTACGGCGCGCGCAACACGGTCGGCATCGCCTTCCTGACGACCTGCCTCGCCTTCCTGCTCGGCTGCCTGACCGGGCTGCTGGCGGCGACGCTGCGCGGCTGGACCGACCAGCTGCTCAGCCGCCTGGTCGACGTGCTGATGGCGATCCCGGCGCTGATCTTCGCGCTGCTGGTCCTGACCATCACCGGTACCTCGGTCGCCGCGCTGGTCGGCGTCATCTCGGTGCTGGAGGCGACCCGCGTCTACCGGCTGACCCGGGCGGTGGCGGTCAACATCGAGGTGATGGACTTCGTCGAGGTCGCGCGGCTGCGCGGCGAGCGTCTGCCCTGGGTCATCGGCTGCGAGATCCTGCCCAACGCGCTGCCGCCACTGGTCGCGGAGTTCGGCCTGCGCTTCTGCTTCGTCTTCCTGTTCATCTCGGCGCTGTCGTTCCTGGGCCTCGGCCTGCAGCCGCCGACCGCCGACTGGGGCTCCATGGTGCGCGAGAACGCGACCCTGATCACCTTCGGCGACATCACGCCCCTGATTCCGGCCGCCGCCATCGCGCTGCTGACCGTCGGCGTCAACTTCGTGGTCGACTGGTTCCTGCACAAGTCCAGCGGATTGAAGACATGAGCGACCCCCAGGAGAAGCCGGACGGCGAGCGCGGCGGGCTGCTGCTCAAGATCCGCGGCCTGCGCATCGAGGGACGCACCGGCGACAGCTGGAGCGAGATCGTCAAGGGCATCGACCTCGACCTGCACCGCGGCGAGGTGCTGGGCCTGATCGGCGAGTCGGGCGCCGGCAAGTCGACCATCGGCCTGGCCGCCATGGGCTTCGCGCGCGACGGTTGCCGGATCAGCGGCGGCTCGGTCGAGTTCGACGGCCTCGACCTCGTCACCGCCGACATCAAGCGGCGGCGGCGCCTGCGCGGCAGCCGCATCGCCTACGTCGCCCAGTCGGCGGCGGCGGCCTTCAACCCGGCGCACAAGCTGATCGACCAGTACAGCGAGACGCCGATGCAGCACGGCATCGCCGGCCGCGCCGAGAGCGAGAAGGACGCCGTCGAGCTCTATCGCCGCCTGCGCCTGCCGAACCCCGAGGAGATCGGCTTCCGCTACCCGCACCAGGTCTCCGGCGGCCAGTTGCAGCGCGCCATGACCGCCATGGCCATGGCCTGCCGGCCCGACCTGATCGTCTTCGACGAGCCGACCACCGCGCTCGACGTGACCACCCAGATCGAGGTGCTGGCGGCGATCCGCGACATCGTCCGGCAGTTCGACACCGCGGCGATCTACATCACCCACGACCTCGCAGTGGTCGCCCAGATGGCCGACCGCGTCATGGTGCTGCGCAACGGCGAGCTGGTCGAGGAAGCCGAGACCCGCCGGATGCTGTCGGACCCTCAGGAGGACTACACGAAGTCGCTCTGGGCGGTGCGCGCCTTCCGCTCCGAGGAGAAGGCGCGCCCCGCGGGCGAGACGCCGATCCTGGCGGTCGAGCACGTCACCGCCGCCTACGGCAAGACCCGGGTGCTGCACGACGTCTCCTTCGAGATTCACCGCCAGCGCACGGTCGCCGTGGTCGGCGAATCGGGCAGCGGCAAAAGCACCACGGCCAGGGTCATCACCGGCCTGCTGCCACCGCTCGAGGGCCGCGTGCTCTACAAGGGCGAGCCCCTGCCGCCGCGCTTCACCAGCCGCAGCAAGGATCAGCTCAAGGCCGTCCAGATGATCTACCAGATGGCCGACACCGCGCTGAACCCGAAGCAGCGGGTGCGCGACGTCATCGGGCGGCCGCTGAAGTTCTATCTCGGCATGAACCGGCACCAGCGCGAGGAGCGCGTGCGCGAGCTGCTGTCGCTGATCGAGCTGGAGCCCGACGACTACATCGACCGCGTGCCGAGCGAGCTGTCGGGCGGCCAGAAGCAGCGCATCTGCATCGCCCGCGCGCTGGCCGCCGAGCCCTCCGTGATCATCTGCGACGAGGTCACCTCGGCCCTCGACCAGCTGGTCGCCGAGGGCATCCTGAAGCTGCTCGACCGCCTGCAGGGCGAGTTCGGCCTCGCCTACATGTTCATCACCCACGACCTGGCGACCGTGAAGGCGATCGCCGACGAGGTCGTCGTGATGCTGCAGGGCGAGGTCGTCGAGTCGGGCCCGAAGACGCAGATGTTCACGCCGCCGCACCACGACTACACCGAGCTGCTGCTCTCCTCGGTGCCCGAGATGGACCCCGACTGGCTCGACCACCTGCTGGCCGAGCGCGCGGAGGGCAAGGCCGGCGGACGGATCGAGAGGGCCGACCAGTAGCCGGACGCAAACCGCGGGCGCGTCAGCGCCGCGACGAGCCGGTCGCCTGAAGCGCCTCGCCCGCAAGCTCGGATCCCCGGCCCGCCCAGGCGAGGCGGCCCGCCCCGGTGTCGCGCGGCGCCATCAGCAGGTCCGGGGCGACGATCTGCTCGCGGTGGCTCAGGAAGTCGCCCAGCGCCCGGATATGCACCTCCATCAGCTCGAGCACCCCCTGCACGTCGCGCGTCCGCAGCCGCTTGATGATCTGCTCGTGGGCGCAGACGCACTCCTCGCCGAAGCTGCCGCTTTCCTCGCCGATCACGTTCCGGTAGCGCACGAAGTCGGCGAGAATGTCGTTCACGAAATGGCTGGCGAAACGCAGCATCGGGTTTGGGCAGCGGTTCGCGATTATGTAGTGGAAGCGCGCCTCCTCCCGGCGATGCTCCGCCTCCGGCAGCGCCCCCTGCTGGCCGCTGCGGCAGCGCTCGATGGTCGACTCGAGCGCCTCGAAGTCGGCGGCCGTCAGGAAGGGCGTGGCCAGGGCGGCGGTGCGCGGCTCCACCTCCAGGCGGAAGGCGTAGACCTGCTGCCACGACAGCGTCTGGAAATAGAAGAAGTTCTTCAGCTGGTAGCTGGCGCTCTCGTAGGCGATGCTGGCGACCCGGGCGCCGCCGTTGGCGCCGGGCGTGATCTCGACGAGGCCCTGTGCCTCGAGGATCTTCAGCGCCTCGCGCACGGTGCCGCGGCTGCTGCGCAGCTGGCCGATCATCTCGCGCTCGTTGGGCAGGCGGTCGCCGGGGGTGAGCTGCCGGCGCACGATCCAGCGACGGATCTCGTCGGCGATCAGCTCGGCCTTCTTCGGGCGGCGCAGGCGCCGCAGGTCGAACTCGGCCGCCGGCTCGGCCATGATCTCCGCCGCCAAGTCGTCACGCTTCATCGTCTCCGCCCTTGCTGATGCCGCTCGTCCCGGCGGCTGCCGACCCGACACGACACGACCCGACACGACCCGGCCCGACCCGGTCCGACCCGACCCGGTCCGACCCTAGCATGCCGGTCGTCCGTACCGTCGTCCCGCGGTCGGCCACGGCGAGGACGATACCCCCTGGACAGGCCTTCCTTCAAATATCATGATGTTTGGGCTAAAAGGCGTGCGAGCGTTCGCAAAAAGGCAGCCCGCCTGCGACGAGCGCTCGCCAGAACCGACAAGAAGACCCGGCCACCGGGTCTGCCGAAGGGTGCAAGAAGCCACCCCTCTTCCATGAACAGAGGAGCACTGCGACCATGACCCGACTCCACGAGCAGCGCGGACGCCGTTTGGCGGCCGTCACCACCCTGACCGGCGCCCTCGCCCTCGGCGCGGCCTTTGCCGGCGCCGCCCAGGCCGAAGAGATCGACATGCGCCTCGGCCTGATCTACAACCCCAACGTGCCTGTGGCGAGGTGCGGCGCCCTCGTGATGGCGGAGGATCCGGCGCTCAAGGAGCTGGGGCTGAACATCACGGTGATCCATTCCGCCCAGCTGGGCGGCGAGAACGACATGGCCCAGCAGGTATCCTCGGGCGAGTTGGAAATGAGCGTCTCGGCCTCCTCGATCCTGGCCGCCTGGGTCGAGGACCTCTCGGTCTTCGAGACCTACTATCTGTACGACAACGTCGACCAGGCCTTCGCCGCCTACGAGACCGAGACCGCCAAGGTGCTGTTCGAGGAGCTGCGCGAAGTCGCGAACATCCAGGTCATCGGCACCCCTTGGCTTTACGGCGAACGGCACATCTTCGGCGGCAAGGCGCTGCGCACGCCAGCCGACTTCGAGGGCGTCAAGATGCGCGTGCCGGAGACCAGCGTCTCGATCGCCGGCGCCCAGTCGCTCGGCGCCAGCCCGACCCCGACCGCCTATGCAGAGCTCTACCTCGCGCTGCAGCAGGGCATCGTCGACGTCGCCGAGGCCCCGGCCTCCGTGGTCAAGGCGGAATCCTTCGACGAGCCGGCGAAGTTCTTCAACAAGACCTCGCACCTGATCTCGGCGGCGCCGACCTACATCAACGGCCCGCTCTACGATTCCCTCACGGGCGAGCAGCAGGCTGCGCTCGGGAAGGCCGTCGACGAGGCCGCCCAGCGTATTCGCGACTGCGTCGAGACCGCCGATGCCGAGGCCTTCAAGGGATGGCAGGAGAGCGGCGACCTCGAGATCGTCGACGATGTCGACCTCGATGCCCTGCGGGCGAAGAGCCGCGCCTTCTTCTCGGAGGGCTTCCCCTGGAGCGACACCTACAAGGCCCTGCTGGCCGAGCTCGGCCAGTAGGACGCAGCGCCCGTGGCAGGCGACCTCGGACCCGGCCGCTCCGCGCCTGACGCGGTGCGGGCGGGGCGGTCCGGGCTGGAACGGCTGCTGGCGACGCTGGCGACCTTCGAGGAGGTCGCCAGCGTCCTGCTCCTGGCGACGATCCTGGGGCTGATGTTCACCCAGGTGATCGCGCGCTACCTGTTCCAGGCGCCGCTGTTCTGGAGCGACGAGCTCGGCCGCTACTGCTACGTCTGGATGTCCTTCGTCGCGGCGACCGCCCTCGTCGCCCGGCGCGGCCATATCCGGATCGACCTGATCAACGGCCTGCTCGGACCGCGCGCGCGCAGCGCCGTCGACCATCTGTCGGCGCTGATCGTGATCGGCACCTGCGCCTACTTCGTGTTCGGCAGCTGGGACTGGCTGATGACCACCCTGCGGCCGACGACCCCGGCGCTGCGCATGCCGCTGGTCTGGCTCTACGGCGTGGTCTGGTGCGCCTTCCTGGCGATGGCCCTGCATGCCGTCGTGAACCTGGCCCTGAGCCTTTCCGGCCGGCAGGGGCCAGAGGACGACCCCGCTTTCGAATAGGACCGCAGATGATCATCCTCTGGCTTCTGGGCGGGGTCTTCCTGCTGCTCGCCGTGCGCGTGCCGGTCGCCTTCTCGCTGCTGCTGCCCTCGCTGATCTACCTCGGGCTCGAGCCGCGACTGACGCTCGGCATCGGGCTGCAGCGCGTCACCGCGATGCTCGACTCCTTCCCGCTCCTGGCCGTGCCCCTGTTCATCCTGGTCGGCTACGTGGCCAACGTCGCCGGCCTTGCCGACCGCCTGATCGAGGCGCTGCTCGCGATCATGGGCCGGGTCCGTGGCAGCCTCGCCTACGTCAACATCAACGCCAGCCTGGCCTTTTCCTGGATGAGCGGCTCCTCGATGGCCGACGCGGCGGCCATGGGCTCGGTGCTGATCCCGGCGATGCGCCGCAACGGCTACGATCCCGCCTTCGCGGCGGCGATCACCGCCGCCTCCTCGATGATCGGGCCGGTCATGCCGCCGAGCATCGCGGCCATCCTCTACGGGGTGCTGTCGGGCTCCTCGATCGCCGCCATGTTCCTGGCCGGGGTGCTGCCGGCGCTCCTGATCTTCCTGTCCCTGACGGTCTACGTGTACTTCTACGTGCGCAAGCGCGACGGCCTGGTCGGCGAGCCCTACACCCGGAGCGAGACGCTGCGGGCAGTGCTGACGGCGCTGCCGATCCTGGTCGCGCCGATCGTGCTGCTCGGCGGCATCCTCGGCGGCGTGTTCACGCCGACCGAGGCCTCGGGCATCACCGTCGTGTACCTGATCGCGATCTCCTTCGCGCTGCGCTGGATGAGCCTGACGCAGCTCTACCGGGCCTTCGCCCTCTCCGCCTCCACGACCGGGCGGGTCATGCTGATCGCCGCAGCCGGCGGCCTCTTCTCCTACGTGCTGGCGCGCGAGGGCGTGCCGCAGCAGATCACCGAGCTGCTGCAGCTGGTGACCGACGATCCCCTCATCTTCCTGCTGCTGCTGAACGTCTTCCTACTGGTCGTCGGCATGTTCCTGGAACCCTCCTCGGCGCTGCTGATCACGGTGCCGGTGCTCTTTCCGGTCGCCCAGCAGTTCGGCATCGACCCGATCCACCTCGGCGCCGTCGTCATCCTCAACCTGACGCTCGGCCTGCTGACCCCGCCGATCGGCCTGGTGCTGTTCATGCTCAGCTCGGTCGGCGGCGTGCCCTTCAAGGACGTGCTGCGCGCCACCCTGCCGCTGCTGATTCCGCTCTTCGCGACGCTGTTGCTGGTCACCTACCTGTCCGACCTCAGCCTGATGCTGCCGCGGCTGTTCGGCTTCCGCTGACCGCCCGCCAAATCCCATCACCGAAATCCAGGGAGATAGACATGAACGACGCAGAGATCCGGCTGGCGACCGTCCAGATGACCAGCGGCGACGCGCTCCAGGACAACCTCGCCAAGGCCGAGGCCTTCATCGGGCAGGCGGTCAAGGAGCAGTCGGCCGATCTCGTCGTCGTGCCCGAGTTCTTCAACATCCCCTATGTCTTCCAGTGGCGCGACTACGCCCACATCGACCGCGCCGAGACCGCCGACGGGCCGACCATCAGCCTGATGCGCAAGCTCGCCAAGCAGCACGGGATCGGCCTGGTCGCCACGATCTTCGAGGAGGAGTCGGCCGGGCTCTACTACGACACGGCCTTCTTCATCGAGCGCGACGGCTCGATCGTCGGCAAGTACCGCAAGGTTCATCCGGCCGCGGTACAGAGCCTGGAGAAGATCTACTTCCGCTACGGCTCGCACTTCCCGGTCGTGCGGCTCTGCGGTCTCAAGGTCGGCGCCATCATCTGCTACGACACCTTCTTCCCGGAGAGCGCGCGCAGCGTCGCCGTCAACGGCGCCGAGCTGATCGTCGTCCCCTTCGCCGCCCCGGCCGTACCGGCTTGGCGCTCGGTGATGATCACCCGCGCCTTCGAGAACGGCGCCTGGTTCGCGCCGACCAACAAGGTCGGCCGCGAGGGCGACTGGACCTTCGGCGGCGCCAGCATGATCGTCGACCCCTTCGGCACCGTCGCCGCCGAGTGCGACGACAGCCAGGAAGGCGTGATCGCCGCCACCGTCAGCCGCAAGGCGGTCTTCGACGCGCGGCGCGAGAAGCCGATGTTCCGCGATCGCCGGCCCGACCTCTACGGGCCGATCTGCACGACCACGGAAGACATCCCCGGCATCGCCTGAAGCCCGCCCCCTTCCGATCCAGGATTTCAGAAGAGAGTTAGAGCATGACCGCTTCCCCCGACCCGCGGCCGCTGGGCCAGGACGCCCACGGCGGCCCGGTCCAGGCCTTCTTCCTCAAGCCGGGCACGGCCCGACGGCCGCGCATCGTGCGCGGCGAGGGCCTCTACATGTGGGACGACGCCGGCCGTCGTTACATCGACGTCTCCTCCGGGCCCGTTGCCAACAACCTCGGCCATGGCAACCGCCGCGTCCTCGATGCCATGCAGCGCCAGGCGGAGGCCGTGACCTTCGCCTTCCCCTCGCTGTTCGAGACCGAGGCGAACGTCATGCTCTCGGACCTGCTGACCTCGCTGGCCGGCCCGGGCCTGGAGCGCGCCTTCTTCGTCTCGGGCGGCAGCGAGGCCACCGAGAGCGCGATCAAGCTCTGCCGGTCCTACGCCCTCGCCAAGGGCGAGCCGGCACGGGTCAAGATCATCGGCCGCGAGCCCGGCTATCACGGCGCCACCCTGGGCGCGCTGGCGGTGACCGGCGACGAGCACCAGCACGCGATCTACGGCCCGCTGCTGCGCGCGATGCCGAAGGTCCCGGCGCCCTGGACCTACCGCCTGCCCGACAATCACACGCGCGAGAGCTATGCCCGCCACTGCGCCCAGGCGCTCGAAGAGAAGATCCAGTCCGAAGGGCCGGAGACCATCCTGGCCTTCATCATGGAGCCGATCGGCGGCCTCGCGACCGGCGCGCTGGTCGCGGAGGACGTCTACTACCGCCTGGTCCGGGAGATCTGCTCGCGCCACGGCGTGTTGCTGATCTACGACGAGGTCATGAGCGGCGCCGGGCGCAGCGGCACCTTCCTGGCCGCCGATCACTGGCCCGACGCCCGCCCCGACCTGGTGATCCTGGCCAAGGGCATCGCCGCCGGCTACACGCCGATGGGCTGCGTCCTGGCGCCGGCGGAACTGGTCCGCGACGTGGCCGAGGCCGGCGGCTTCATGCACGGCTTCACCTACTACTCGAATCCCCTGTCCTGCGCGATCGGACACGCCGTCCTGAGCGAGCTGGTCGAGCGCGACCTGATGGCCAACGCCGCCGCCCGGGGCACGCAGCTTCTCGAGGCGCTGCAGGGCGTCGCGGAGCGCTCGGCGCTGATCGGCGACATCCGGGGCCGCGGCCTGCTGCTGGCGGTCGAGCTGGTCGGCGACAAGGCGAGCAAGCGCCAGCTGCCGCTGGAGCTCAATGCGCCGACCCGCTTCCAGCAGATCGCCATGGACCAGGGCCTGGCGGTCTACAGCCGCCGCACCAGCAACGGCCAGTACGGCGACTGGTTCATGGTCTCGCCGCCGCTGACCGTCACGGCCGAGCAGATCGAGGAGATCGCGGCGGGCCTCGAGCAGGCACTGGCGACCTACCAGGACGAGCTCGCGGGCGCGGGAGTCCTGTCGTGACCGGCGCCTCGACGAAAGCGCGCCTCCCGATCACCGGCTACCTCGATCGCCTCTCGGCGCGTCCGGGCGAGCGCCTCGCGGTCAAGGTCAGCGCGGAGGAGGCCGGCGACTACGAGGCCTCGGTGCTGCGCATCCGCTGCGCCGACCCCAATCCCGCCGGCCCGGGGCTGCGCTACGAGCCGCAGGACTTCGGCCTGGGCGGCCGCTATCCGGCGCGGCGCCAGGCCATCGACCGGGGCTCCTACGCCTCGATTCCGGCCGACCGGGCCTTCGCGGCGCCCCGCCTGGCGATCGCGGCGCGCGTCCAGCCCTGGCTGCTGCGCAAAGAGCCCTCGACGCTGTTCGCCTGCCGCGACGCCGCCGGCCGCGGCTGGTCGCTCAGCCTGACCGAGACCGGGCTCGATCTCGAGCACGACGGAGGCGGCGGCACGCCCTCGCGCCTCGCCCTGCCCATCCGGATGCGGCGGCGCCACTGGTATCGGGTCTGGGCCGGATTCGACCTGGACAGAGGGCAGCTCCTGGTCGGCTGCCAGCCGCTCGACGGCGAGTCGCCGGTCGAGGCCAGGAGTGCGGCCACGCTGGAGGCGCTCGCCGATGCCGGCGCGCTGACCCTTGCCGCGAGCCTGGATGCGGAGGGACTCTCCTTCGCGCACTTCAACGGCCGGCTCGAGGACGTGGCCCTCTTCGGCGCCCTGCCGGAGCCGGGCGCGGCTCCGCCCGAACCATCGGACAGGCCCGGGCCCGGCCTGATCGCCTGGTGGGACTTCTCGCAGGGCATCGAGAGCCAGGCGATTCTCGACCGCGGGGCGAAAGGCCTGAACGGACGGCTCGTCAACGTGCCGACGCGGGCTGTCTGCGGCTCGCGCTGGAGCGGCCGGGCCATGTCCTGGCGCGAGGCGCCGCGCGACTACGCGGCGATCCACTTCCACGAGGACGACCTCTACGACTGCGGCTGGGACAGCGACTTCGAGATCCTCGTGCCCGAGGGCATGCGCAGTGGCGTCTACGGCCTGCGCCTCAGCCAGGGCGGCCACAGCGACATCCTGCCCTTCTACGTGCTGCCGCCGAAGGGCCGGCCGACGGCCAAGGTCTGCTTCCTGGCGCCGACCTTCACCTACCAGGCCTACGCCAACCACGCCCGCGGCAACTGCGACGCGGCGATGCGCGGCCGGATCGCCGAGTGGGGCGCCACGCCCTACAACCCCGACGACTTCCCGGTCTACGGCCCCTCGACCTACAACTTCCATCCCGACGGCACCGGCACCGCCTTCTCGTCGCGCCTGCGCCCGACCCTGACGGTCCGGCCCGGCTTCCTGACCTTCGTCGACGCACGCGGCTCGGGCCTGCGTCACTTCTCCGCCGACAGCCACCTGACCGACTGGCTGGAAGGGCTCGGCATCGACTACGACGTCGTCACCGACGAGGATCTCGACGAGGAGGGGGCGGCCCTGATCGAGGGCTACGAGGTCGTCTTGACCGGCACGCACCCGGAGTACCACACCAGCGGCACGCTGGACGCCCTGGAAGGCTACTGCAGGCAGGGCGGCAACCTCGTCTATCTCGGGGGCAACGGCTTCTACTGGCGCATCGCCCGCTCGCCCACCCTGCCCGGCACGATCGAGCTGCGCCGGGCCGAGGGCGGCATCCGCGCCTGGGCGGCCGAACCCGGGGAGTCCTATCACGCCCTCGACGGGCAGTACGGCGGCCTGTGGCGCCGCAACGGGCGGCCGCCGCAGCGCCTGGTCGGGATCGGATTCTCGGCGCAGGGCCTCTTCGAAGGCTCCTACTATCGCCGGCTCCCGGACTCCCGGCGCCCGGAGGCGGCCTGGATCTTCGAGGGTGTCGAGGAGGAGGAGCTCGGCGACTACGGGCTCAGCGGCGGCGGCGCCGCCGGCTTCGAGCTGGACCGCGCCGACGTCGAGCTGGGCACGCCGGAGGAGGCGCTGATCCTGGCCCGCAGCGAGGGCCACAGCGGCAGCTTCGTCATGGTGCCCGAGGAGTTCCTCTCGCACCTGGCCACCACCTCCGGCGAGCGCCATGCCGACCTGATCCGTGGCGAGATCGTCTACCTGAAGCACCCGGGCGGCGGACAGGTCCTCTCCGTGGGCTCGATCACCTTCTGCGGCAGCCTCTCGCACGCGAACTATCGCAACGGCGTGTCGCGCCTTCTGGAGAACGTGGTGCGGCGCTTCGGCGGCCTCGACTGAGCGTCGAGGATCCTCGGCGGCTTGCCCGGTCACGTCAGCGGGCGCGCCGCCGCGGATTCCAGCGTCGCGCCGATCAGCCCAATGACCGTCGTGGCGAGCCGCGACGGGGTTTCGGCGGAGGACTGGACCAGCCAGATCGTCATCTCGATGCGCGGCGCGAAGCGCCGGAACACCAGGCGCGGGTCGTGCTGCCCCAGGCGGATCAGGGAGGGGACGATCGCCGCGCCGCCACCGCCGTTGGCCACGAAGGCACAGGCCGTCTCGGCGATCTGCACCTCGATGCGGGTCTTGGGCTGGACGCCCTCGCGGTGGAATACCTCGTCGACGATCGGGCGCGAGCGGTCGTCGCTGCCGAGCGAGATCAGCGGCAGGCCCTGCAGGTCCCGCGCCGTCACCAGTTCCTGCTTCGCGAGCGGATTGTCCGCGCGCAGGGCGCAGACCATCTCCATGCGGAAGAACTCCCGGCAGTCGAGCGTCGGCAGGGCCGTCGGCAGTAGCGACAGGCCGTAGTCGGCGCGGTGCGTCTGGACCATGTCCGGCACCGAGTTCGAGGTCCGGGTGAACAGCGAGAAGTGGACGTCCGGCCGCTCGGCCAGGAAGGGGCTGACGGCGGCCGGGATCAGGTGGCTGGAGATCGCCGCAAAGGCGGCGACCGAGACCTCGCCGCGCCGCAGGTCGCCGATCGCGCGCACCGTGTGGAAGACCCGCTCGGCCCCGGAGAACAGGCGCTGGGTCTCGACGAAGACCTGGCGCGCCTCGCGGGTCGGCACCAGCCGGCCGCCCTGGCGATGGAACAGGGCAAAGCCGCAGCGCGCCTCGAAGGCCTTGATCAGCTTGCTGACCGCCGGCTGCGAGACAAAGAGGGCCTCGCCCGCGCGGGTCACGGAGCCCAGCTCCATGACCGCGTTGAAGGCCTCGATCTGGCGGATTCCCGGGCGGGACAAGGGTGCGCCGGCTCCTCGGCAAGAGCGTCAAAGCGACGCGATCATGAGTTCTGGTTATCGACTCTGCATCAAATGCGATTTGACTGGAATGGGGATTGCGCCTGGACTGATCCGACAACGACAAGAATGCAAAGGAGAACAGGAAGTGCGCATCCCCCTCAAGGCAGGCCTCGCGGCCGCCGCGCTGCTCGGCGCGACGACCGTCCTCGCCCAGCCGGGCCTGGCCCAGAACACCCTCACCGTCGGTGGCTACGGCGGCTCCTTCGAGACCCTGATGAAGGAGCACATCATCCCGCCCTTCGAGCAGGCCAACGACGTCACGGTCCAGTTCGTGCCCGGCAACTCTACCGAGAACCTGGCCCGCCTGCAGGCGCAGCGCGACAACCAGGAGATCGACGTGGTCATCCTCGACGACGGGCCGATGTACCAGGCCGTCGCCCTCGGCTTCTGCGACACCCTCACCGACATCCCGAGCCTGCCGGACATTTACGACATCGCCCGCATGGGCACCGACAAGGCGATCGGCGTCGGCTTCGTCGCCACCGGCTTCGCCTACAACGCCGAGATGTTCGAGAAGGAGGGCTGGGACCCGCCCAGCTCCTGGATGGACTTGGCCGATCCCAAGTTCGAGCAGTTGACCTCGGTGCCGCCGATCTCCAACACCTACGGCCTGCACACCCTGGTGATGATGGCCCGGCTGCACGGCGGCGGCGAGAACGACATCGAGCCGGGCTTCGAGGCGATGGTCGAGAAGGTCGCCCCCAACGTCCTGGTCTTCGAGCCCTCCTCGGGCAAGATGTCCGAGCTGTTCCAGGCCCAGGAGATCGCCCTGTCGATCTGGGGCAGCGGCCGCGTCAAGGCGCTCGCCGACACCGGCTTCCCCGCCGAGTTCGCCTATCCCAAGGAGGGCGCCATCGCCCTCATGGTCGCCGCCTGCCCGGTCGTCGACAGCGACGTCCCGGCCGCGGCCCAGGCCTTCGTCGACTACCTGCTCCAGCCCGAGGTCCAGGTGCGGCTCGCCGAGACCAACGGCTTCGGTCCGACCAACAAGAACACCGTGCTGCCGGAAGAGCTGCAGACCCTGCCCTACGGCCCGGACAAGATCAGCCAGCTCGTCGCCGTCGACTGGAACGCGATCAATCCGAAGCGCGAGGAGTGGACCCAGCGCTGGGCCCGCGAGGTCGAGCGCTAGGCACCTCGCCCCCGGGCGCGCGCCGGCGCCACCTCCCTGTCGGCGCGCGCCCGCTTTTCCTTTCCTTCCCGCCTCATTCCTGGAAAAGACGGCGCCATGGCCTTCCTGGAGCTCAAGGGCCTGACCAAGCGCTTCGGCGAGGTCACGGCGGTCGAGGACTTCGACCTTTCGGTCGAGCGGGGGGAATTCGTCTCCCTGCTCGGACCTTCGGGCTGCGGCAAGACCACGACCCTGCAGATGATCGCGGGCTTCGAGCAGCCGACGGCGGGCTCTATCGTCCTGGAAGGCCGCGACCTGGTCGGCGTCAAGGCGCGCGACCGCGGCATCGGCATCGTCTTCCAGAGCTACGCCCTCTTCCCCCACATGACCGTGGCCGAGAACGTCGCCTTCGGGCTGGAGATGCGCAAGGTCGCGCCGGCCGAGCGCCGCCGCCGGGTCGAGGAGGTCCTCGCCCTGGTGCACCTGGAGCCGCAGCGCGACCGCTACCCACGCGCCATGTCCGGCGGCCAGCGCCAGCGCGTCGCCCTGGCCCGCGCCCTGGTCATCGAGCCCGAGATCCTGCTGCTCGACGAGCCGCTGTCGAACCTGGACGCCAAGCTGCGCGAGGAGATGCAGCTCGAGCTGCGCGGCATCCAGCAGCGCATGGGCGTGACCACGGTCCTGGTGACCCACGACCAGACCGAGGCCATGGCTCTGAGCGACCGCATCGCGGTCATGCAGCACGGCCGCCTGGTCCAGGTCGCCGGCCCGCTCGAGGCCTACGAGCACCCGCGCAGCGATTTCGTGTCCTCCTTCCTGGGCAAGACCAACCGCCTGGAAGGCCGGATCGTCGAGAGCGGCCCCGAGCGCTGCCGGGTCGCGGTCGGCGAGCTGCTCCTGGGCGCGCCCCCGCCGCCCGGCGCGGCGGCGCCCGGCGACGGCCGGGTCATCGTCTCCGTGCGCCCCGAGAAGATCGAGTTCCGGCCGGCCGGCGACGGCCTCCTGGACGGCAGCGTTGCGGCACGCATCTTCCTCGGCGACCACTGGCTCTACCAGGTCGAGACGCCGCTCGGCCTGCTCCTGGTGATCCGCCAGAACAGCGGGCCGGCGGAGGTAGACAGCGGCGGCCGCGTCGGCCTCGCCTGGGACGCCGCGCAGGTCCGACTGCTGCCCTTCGAGGAGGTCGCCTGATGGCGGCCGTCGGCGACCCGACCCGGCCGAAGGCGGCGCCCTGGCTGCTCAGCGGCCCGGCGCTGGTGCTCTTCGTGGCGCTGCTGCTGGTGCCGCTGCTGATGACCTTCGTGCTGTCGTTCAATTCCTTCGGCTTCTACACCGGCATCGAGCCGACCTTCGGCCTGCACAACTACCTCGACGTGCTCGGCGACGAGTACTTTCACGAGATCTTCGCGCGGACCTTCGGGATCGCGCTGGTGACGACGCTGCTGTGCGCCGCGATCGGCACGCCGGAGGCCTATTTCCTCTACCGCATGCGCGGGCGCTGGCGGTCGGCGGTGCTGCTGGTCGTGCTGGGGCCGCTGCTGATCTCGGTTGTCGTGCGGACGCTCGGCTGGGCGATCCTGCTCGGCAACCGCGGCGTCATCAACACGGCGCTCATCGATCTCGAGCTGATCACCCGGCCGATCAAGATGATGTACACGACCGGCGGCATCGTCATCGCGCTGGTCCACGTCATGGTGCCCTTCATGGTCATCGCGGTCTGGGCGGCGCTGCACCGCCAGGACCCGGCGACCGAGCAGGCCGCCGAGTCCCTGGGGGCCGGGCCGATCACCATCTTCTTCCGGGTCGTGCTGCCCCAGGCCATGCCGGGGGTGCTGTCCGGCTCGCTGATCGTCTTCTCGCTCTCGGCCAGCGCCTTCGCGACGCCGGCGATCCTGGGCGGGCGCCGCGTCAAGGTCGTCTCGACGACGGTCTACGACGAGTTCCTGAGCACCCTCAACTGGCCGCTCGGCGCCGCCATCGCGATGCTGCTGCTGGTCGCCGTGCTGCTGGTCATGGCCTCTTACAACCGCCTGGTCGAGCGGCGCTTCGCCCAGGTCTTCGGGTAGGGGTCGAGCAATGACACGCAACGGTCCCTTCGCCCTGCTGTTCAGCACGCTCTTCGTGATCTTCATGGTCGCGCCGCTGGTCGTCGTGGTCGGCGTTTCCCTGACTCCCGAGGGCTTCCTGGAGTTTCCGCCGAGCGGCCTGTCGCTGCGCTGGTTCCAGGCGATCCTGGACAACCCCGACTTCATCGACGCCGCCTGGATCAGCCTCTATCTCGGTTTCGCCTCGGCGACCCTGGCGACCGTCCTGGCGGTGCCGGCGGCCCTGGCCATCGGCCGCCGCCGCTTCGGCGGCCGCGACTTCCTGCTGGCGCTCTTCATGTCGCCCCTGACCGTGCCGACCATCGTCCTGGGCATCGCCTTCCTGCGCTTCCTGACCGCCGTCGGCCTTTCCGGCACCTTCCTCGGCCTGACGCTGTGCCACGCAGTCATCATCACGCCCTTCATCCTGCGCCTGGTCCTGGCCTCGGTGACCGGCCTCGACCGCACCATCGAGCGGGCGGCCGAATCGCTGGGCGCGTCGAGCCTGACCGTGTTCCGCCGGGTCACCCTGCCGATGATCATGCCCGGCGTGGTCGGCGGCTGGGTGCTCGCCTTCATCACCTCCTTCGACGAGCTGACGGTCACCGTCTTCATCGTCAATCCCAGCACCACGACCCTGCCGGTGCGCCTCTTCGCCCATATCACCCAGACCACCGACCCCCTGGTCGCCTCGATCTCGACGGTCGTGATCCTCTTCACCGTCGCCCTGATGTTCCTGATCGAGCGGCTCTACGGTCTCGACCGCCTGCTGGTCGGCGAGAGCGGGCGATGAGCGGCGGGATCGTCTCGAAGGACGTCGTCGTCGTCGGCGGCGGCCTGGTCGGCGCCGCCGTCGCCTACGGGCTGGTGCGCCAGGGCCTGTCCGTCGTCATGCTCGACGAGGGCGACGTCGCCTACCGCGCGTCGCGCGGCAACTTCGGCCTGGTCTGGGTGCAGTCGAAGGGCGACGGCCTGTTCGACTACGCGCGCTGGACGCGCAGCTCCGCCGACCTCTGGCCGGGCTTCGCGGAGGAGCTCCGCGGCGCGGTCGGCCTCGACGTCGGCTACCGCAAGCCGGGCGGCCTCCACCTCTGCCACAGCGAAGCCGAGCTGGAGGAAGTCGACCTGCGCCTGAAGCGCCTGCACAACCAGGCCGGCCCCGAGGGCTACCAGGCGCGCCTGCTCGACCGCGGCGAGCTCGACGCCCTGGTCCCCGGCCTCGGGCCCGAGGTCGTCGGCGGCGCCTACTCGCCGCACGACGGCCACGTCAGCCCGCTCTACCTGCTGCGCGCGCTCCACGAGGCCTTCCTGGCGCGCGGCGGCCGCTACGCAGGCGAGAGCCGGGCCCGCAGCGTCGCGTCCGACGGCGCCGGCTTCCTGGTCGAGACCGACGCCGGACGGTTCCGCGGCGAGCGGCTGGTGCTGGGCGCGGGCCTCGGCAACCGGCCGCTCGGCGCCCTGGTCGGGCTCGAGGTGCCGGTCAGCCCGCTCAAGGGCCAGATCCTGGTGACCGAGCGCGCCGACCGCTTCCTCGAGCTGCCGACCATCTACGTGCGCCAGACCGAGGAGGGCACGGTCATGCTCGGCGACAGCCACGAGGACGTCGGCTACGACACCTTCTCGAAGCCCTCGGTCATGAGCGAGATCGCGCAGCGGGCGCTGCGGTCCTTCCCGGTGCTGCGCCAGCTCAAGGTGGTGCGCGCCTGGGGCGCCCTGCGCGTCATGACGCCGGACGGCTTTCCGATCTACGAGGAATCGGAAAGCCACCCCGGCGCCTACGCGGTCAACTGCCACTCGGGCGTGACCCTGGCCGCCGCCCACGCCCTGCGGCTGGCGCCGCTGATCGGCGACGGCGGCTTCGCCCGCACGCTCGCCGCCTTTTCCTCCAGGAGGTTCGATGCTGACGCGTCTCGAGGATGAGTCCGAGGGAGCGGAGACCGGTCGGCAGGCGCCGGCCCAGGTCATCCGCTTCACCTTCGACGGCCGGCCGCTGACCGGCCGGCACGGCGACAGCCTGGCCGCGGCGCTGCTCGCCAGCGGCGTCCTGCGCTTCCGCGTGAGCCCCGTCTCCGGCGCGCCGCGCGGTCCCTTCTGCCTGATGGGCGTCTGCTTCGAGTGCCTGGTCGAGATCGACGGCGTCGGCAACCTCCAGGCCTGCATGGTCCCGCTCGAGGAGGGCATGGCGGTGCGCACGCAGGGCGGCGGCGTCCGGGTCGTCGCCGGGGCCGCCGGCACGAGCGAGGCCTCCTGATGCGCTGCGACCTCGCCGTCATCGGCGCCGGCCCGGCCGGCCTCGCCGCCGCGACCCGGGCCGCCGAGGCCGGCCTGGCGGTCGAGCTGTTCGACGAGCAGCCGGCGCCGGGCGGGCAGATCTACCGCGCCGTCGAGAGCGTGCCGGCCGCGCGCCGCGCCTTGCTCGGCCCGGACTACGCCGCCGGCGCCGAGCTCGCCGCCGCCTTCCGCGCCTCGGGCGCCGGCTACCGGCCGGGCGCCCTGGTGTGGAACGTCGATTCCACGCTCGACATCGACTTCAGCCAGGGCGGCCGCTCGCGCCAGTGCCGCGCCCGCGCCCTGGTCGTGGCGACCGGCGCGCTCGAGCGCCCGACGCCCCTGCCCGGCTGGACGCTGCCCGGCGTGACCACGGCGGGGGCCCTGCAGATCCTGCTCAAGGCGCACGGCTGCGTGCCCTCCGAGGGCGCGATCCTGGCCGGCAGCGGGCCGCTGCTGCTGCTGCTCGCCGACCAGTTGACGCGCGCCGGCGCGCCGCCGAGGGCCGTCGTCGAGACGGTGCCGCGCGGCCGCCTGCTCGAGGCCGCGCGGCACCTGCCCGCGGCCCTCGGCGCGCCCGGCTACCTCGCCAAGGGCCTCAGGATGATCCGCGCCCTCAGGCGCGCCGGCGTCCCCCTCCACCGCCACGCCACCGATCTCGTGATCGAGGGGAGGGAGCAGGCGGAAGCTCTCAGCTTCACGGCCGGCGGACGGCGCCACCGCATCGAGAGCGGCCTGGTCGCGCTGCACCAGGGCGTCGTGCCGAACCAACAGGTCACCCGGCTGCTGCGCTGTGCGCACCGCTGGAGCGATAGCCAGCGCTGCTTCCTGCCGGTCCTCGACCCCTGGTTCGAGAGCAGCGTCGAGAAGGTCTTCGTCGCCGGCGACGGCGCCGGCATCGGCGGCGCGGCCTCGGCGGCCCTGCGCGGCCGGCTCGCCGCCCTCGGCGTCCTGCGCCGATTCGGCGCCCTCGACGGGGCGGCGCTCGAGCAGGAGGCCGGCGGGCTGCGCCGGCGGCTGGTCCGGGACGGCGCCGTGCGACCGCTGCTCGAGGCGCTCTACGCGCCCTCGGCGCAGGTCCTGGCGCCGGCCGACGAGACGCTGGTCTGCCGCTGCGAGGAGGTCACCGCCGGGCAGATTCGCCAGGCGGTCAGGCTCGGCTGTCCCGGACCGAACCAGGCCAAGTCCTTCCTGCGCTGCGGCATGGGCCCCTGCCAGGGCCGGATGTGCGGCCTCGCGGTCACCGAGATCATCGCCGCCGAGCGCGGCGAGGTCCCGCAGACCGTCGACTACTACCGCATCCGGCCGCCGCTCAAGCCGCTGCCGCTGATCGAGCTGGCGAGCTTCGAGGCGGCGGAGGACCAGCCGGGCGACGCGCCGCCCGACGCGCCGCCCGACGACCGGGACGCGGCCTGACGCGATGGGCCCGCTGGCGCGCGCCGACGTCGTGGTGGTCGGGGGCGGCATCCACGGCTGCTCGGCGGCACTGCACTGCGCCCTGCGCGGCCTGTCCGTCGCGGTGGTCGAGAAGAACACCGTGGCGCGCCACGCGTCGGGCGTGAACGCCGGCGGTGTGCGCCGGCTCGGGCGCCACCCCGCCGAGATCCCGATCTCCGACTTCTCGATGAAGCTCTGGCGCCGCATCGAGGCGCTGGTCGACGACGACTGCGGCTTCCAGTCGGCCGCGCAGGTCAAGGTCGCGGAGAGCGAGGCCGAGCTGGAGACGCTGGCCGAGCGCGCGGCCCTGGTGCGCGGCCTCGGCTTCGGCCACGAGGAGCTGCTCGACCGCCGGCAGCTGCGCGACCTGCTGCCGGCGGTGGCCGACCACTGCGTCGGCGGCCTCGCCTCGCTCGACGACGGCTTCGCCGTGCCCTACCGCGCGACCTTCGCCTTCCAGCGCAAGGCGCAGACGCTCGGCGTGCGCTTCTTCGAGGAGACCCGGGTCCGTTCCCTGGCGCGCGACGGCCGGACCTGGCGCCTCGAGACCGACCGCGGCACGCTGGAGGCCGAGGCCGTGGTCAACTGCGCCGGCGCCTGGGGCAACCTGGTGGCTGAGAGCCTGGGCGAGCCGGCGCCGGTCGAGGCGATCGCGCCCATGATGCTGGTCACCGCGCCGCTGCCGGCCTTCTGCAAGGCCGTGGTCGGCGCGACCGGCCGCCCCCTGTCGTTCAAGCAGATGCCGAACGGCACGGTGGTCATCGGCGGCGGCCGGCGCGGCGTCGCCGACCCCGAGACCGACCGCAGCGACCTGCGCTTCGCCGAGCTGCGCCTGACCGCCCGGACAGCGGCGGAGGTCTTCCCGATCATGGCCGGCGCCTCGATCGTGCGCGGCTGGGCCGGCATCGAGGGGCGCATGCCCGACGACATACCGGTGATCGGCCCCTCGACTCGGGCCGAGCGGGTATTCCACGCCTTCGGCTTCTCGGCCCACGGCTTCCAGCTCGGCCCGGGCGTCGGCTCGATCATGGCCGAGCTGGTCGCGACCGGCGTCACCCAGGCGCCGATCGCTCCCTTCTCGATCGGCCGCTTCAAGGCGACCGAGTGAGTTCCTTCCCAAGCAAGCAGGAGACCCTCATGGCCAAGCGCCACATGCAGACCTCGATCTTCCACCGCGTCGTCGAGCACAATGGCGTGCTCCACTTCTCCGGCGTCGTCGCCGACGACTTCTCGCTGCCGATGAAGGGCCAGACCGAGCAGATCTGCGCCAAGCTCGACAAGCTCCTGACCGAGGTCGGCAGCTCCAGGGAGAAGCTCCTCACGGCCACCCTCTTCGTCACCGACATGGCCCAGAAGCCCGGCATGAACGAGGCCTGGACCAGCTGGATCCCGGCCGACGCCCTGCCGACGCGCGCCACGCTCGGTGTCGCCGACCTGGGCGAAGGCGTGCTGATCGAGGTCGTCATCACCGCCTACAAGTAGGCGCCGCGGCCCAGGCGGACGACTTCATCCGGAGGGGTGAAGCCGTCCGCCAGCCAGAGTCGCCGGCCACGCCTCAAGCCGGCGGCGACTCACCGGAGGCGCGGCGGACTGCCGTGATGGTCAGGCGGCGGGTCTCGCCGTTGCGGGTCAGCCAGGTGATCGAGGCGCCCTCGGCGAGGCCGATCAGGGCGGCGCCGATCGGCGTCAGGATCGAGGCTCGCCGCTCGGCAATATCCGCCTCCGGCGGCATCACCAGGGTGACGGTCTGAACCCGGCCGGTGGCCTCGTCGCGGAAGGTGACCAGGGAGCCGATGTTGACGACCGTCTCCGGCACCTCCGCCGAAGGCCGCACCTCGGCGCGGTCGATCTCGTTCAGCAGGCGGTCGGCAACCTCGGGCGTGCGCTGGCTCGCCGCCGAGGCAAGGCCCTGGAGCCGCTCCACGTAGGCGGCGTCGAGAACCACGGGGGGCTCCCTCTGGAAGTCGGTCGCTAGGTCGTTCAGGGGCATCGTCGTCTCCTGGGTCCAACTGCTGCGGAACTGCAAAATGGAGCGCACCTCGCCGAAGGCGCTTCTCGGGGAAGCCCGGCTGGGCGCTGGAATGTCGCGGTTGTGGTGCGGGGGTAGCGCGAGCGCTGCTGCGCTGCCTCGCCGTGCATCACTACGGCTGCCCGGTGATAGCCCCGGGCACGGGAGGCGCGAAGACTCCTAGTGCACCCGGGGCTGGAAGCCTGCGAACAGGAATCCAGCCAGGATCAGGTAGCGGCAGGGTTTCGCGTTGCGAGCCATGGCGTGAGACTGCGCCCCGCCAGCGACCACCGTCAAGGAGATGGGAAGGACGGCGGCCCCGCAGTTCCGGGCGAGGGAATCTCTGAGGACCGCCGGCGGCTCACTTAATACAACAAAATCAATATTGTGTGATGGTTAATCAATCAAAGTTATGAAGCCTGCTCGGACCGTTCCGCCGCCTGCGCCGCGCCGCGCACGGTGCGCAGCGAGCCGAGCTCGCCGCCGCCGGAGCCGCCGACCACGCTGCCGAGCACGCTGCCGACCACGCTGAAGGAGCCGTCGGTCTCCAGCACCACGGCGGCGACCGCCGAGAGCTCGGCGAAGCCCTGGGCGCGTACGGCGGCCAGGATCTCCTCGTGGGTCACCCGCTCCCGGCGCAGCGTCGCCTCGAGGTAGCGGCCCCTGAAGAACAGCAGGCTCGGCTCGGCCTTGATCAAGCCCTGGAAGCGCTCCGAGCGCACCGACAGCCAGGCCACGGCGTACTGCAGGCCGCAGAGCAGAGCGAAGGCGAGCAGGCCCTCCGACAGCGAGACGTCGCCGCTCAGCAGCACGGTCGCCAGGGTCGAGCCGAGCGCCACTGTCACGATCAGGTCGAAGGCGTTCATCTTCGACAGCGTCCGCTTGCCGGTCGCGCGCAGCAGCAGGATCAGGCCGAGATAGGCGCAGGCGCCGACGACCATGATGCGGAGCAGGTCGTACCAGCTGTCGAAGAACATCGGGGGCCTCGCGCTGTCGGGACGGAGATCGGCGGCTGTCGCTGCCTTCTCAACGTCCCCCTTCCCGGATGGGTCCCTGCGCCGACGCCCTCGTCAGGAGAAGAGCGAGACCGCCAGGGGCAGCGGGTCGACGGCATCGATGGGATGGAGCGGCCGCGCCTTCGCGAACGGCAGCTCGCGAGGCGCGAAGCGGCTGAGGCCGGGGGAGTCCACCGTCACCGGCGTCGCCAGGCCGGCGAAGCTGAGCTTGTAGTGGTTGGCCGACTTGGCGACCAGAAGGTCGAGGTCCTTCAGCAGGATGCCGTGGCTCTCGTAGGCCTCGGGGTCCTGAACCAGGCCGGCGCGGCTGGTCAGCAGCACCCGCACCTGGCCGACCGCCAGCACGGCGGTGTCGCCGAGCTCGACCGGCACGCCGGCCATGTAGGGTCCGCGGTTGACGAAGCGCCCCGGCCCCAGCCGCTCGACCCGGCCCTCGACCGCCAGCGGCGCGAAGCCGGGGGTGATCCGGCCGCCGACCTCGAGGCCGAGGGTCGCGCCCTCCCCGGCGGCCGTGCAGCGCGCCACGGCCTCGGGATCGACGATCGGCAGGGCCGCGCGCAGGTCGGGCGCACAGTCGAGCAGCGCGCGCAGCAGGGCCGGCGAGTCGCCGGGCGCGCCGGCCAGCACGCGGTCGCCCTGGTCGCCGAGCACGAAGGGCCGGCGGTCGCGCTCGGTACGCACCCGCGCCAGCGTCTCCTCGACCGACGGCAGGCGCTCGACGAAGAGGTCGCGCGCCGCCCACAGCCGTTCGGCGAGGTCGCGCGCCACAGCCTCGGCCGTCCGGGCGTCGCCGTCGGCCGTGACCAGCACCGCCTGGCCGGCGCCGGGCGCATCGACGAAGGGATTGACGTTGCAGATCGAGACGTCGCGCAGGGCCGGCCGACGTTCGCCGGAGCGCCGCGCCAGGGCGTGCAGGTCGTGCAGCGGCCCGCGGCCGGTCTCGTCGTTGCCGCGGGTCAGGAAGGGCAGCTTGACCAGGGCGCGCACCGGCGCCAGCCGGCCGGCCAGCCGGTCGAGCAGCAGGCTCATGGTCCGCGCCCCGGTCTCGGCCATGTCGGCGTGCGGGTTGGTCTTGTAGGCGACGAGCAGGTCGGCGGCCGCGACCATCGCCGGCGTCAGGTCGGCGTGCAGGTCGAGCGCCGCCGCGATCGGCACCGCCGGCCCCAGGGCCGCGCGCAGGGCCGCCAGCAGGTCGCCCTCCGGATCGTCGCGCGCCGTGGTCAGCAGCGCGCCGTGCAGCTCCAGGCAGACCGCGTCGGGCCGCTCGCGCCGGGCGGCCTCGAGGAAGGCTTCCAGGAAGCCGGCGAAGAGCGGCTCCTCGACCGGCCCGCCCGGCCGCGCGCGGGCGGCCAGCACCGGCAGCCAGGCGACCCCGGCCGCCTCGCCGGCGCGCAGCAGGCCGCCCAGGGCCGAGCCGGCCTCGCGGTTGGCCGCGACCAGCCGGTCGCCGAGCTCGACCGTGAAGTCGGCGAGGCCGGTCGGCTGCGGGTTGAAGGAGTGGGATTCCTGCCAGAGCTGGCCGACCAGGATGCGCGGCCCGCCGGCCGGCCGCTCCGGCACGGCCGCGGTCATGCCGGCGTCGCGGCGTCCCGGCGCGCGACCTCGGGGATCGACCAGTCGCGGCCCGGCACGGCGCTGAGCAGGGCCTTGGTGTACTCGTGCTGGGGATCGTTGAAGACCCGGTGGGTCGGCCCGTACTCGACGATCTCGCCGAGCCGCATCACCGCCATGCGGTCGCAGATCTGGGCGGCGACGCGCAGGTCGTGGGTGATGAACAGCATGGCCAGGTTCAGACGCTGCTTGATGTCGTCGAGCAGGTCCAGGACCTGGGCCTGGACCGAGACGTCGAGCGCCGAGACCGGCTCGTCGGCGACCAGCAGCTCGGGATCGAGCGCGAGCGCGCGGGCGATGCCGATGCGCTGGCGCTGGCCGCCGGAGAACTCGTGGGG
>NZ_JBBDQW010000042.1:0-6149 GCF_040905785.1 Tistlia sp. | reverse complement strand
CACGAGGATGCTACCGCCTCGTCGCCAGCCCCATAGCTTCTGTCGAGGGGCGTGGAAGCTCGCTCGGCCGGACCGGCGGCCGGGCCGCCCCGGAAATCTTGCTCCCTCAGCCCCAGGCTTCGCGCCAGGCCTGGAGCATCAGCACGGTCCACAGCGGGTACTGGCCCTCGACGCGACCGGCGAGATGGTCGGACCAGAGCCGGCGCACCGGCAGGGGATCGAGCAGGCCCTCGTCGCGCAGCCGGCGCTCGTCGAGCAGGGCCTCCGCCCAGTCGCGCAAGGGGCCGCGCAGCCAGGCGCCGATCGGCACCGAGAAGCCCTGCTTCGGGCGATCGATCAGGCGGTCCGGCAGATGCCGACTCAGCACCTGGCGCAGCAGCCACTTGCCGCGGCCGCCGCGCAGCTTGAACCGCGGCCCGAGCGCCCAGGCGAACTCGACGACCCGGGGGTCGAGCAGCGGCACCCGCGTTTCCAGGCCGACCGCCATGGAGGCGCGGTCGACCTTGGTCAGCACGTCGTCCGGCAGGTAGGTCGTGAGGTCGAGAACCTGCAGGTAGGCGAGCGGATCCGGGAAGCGCGCCGCGAGGTCCGAGGCATCGAGCAGGCTCGCCGCCTCGACGCCCGAGCCCAGGATCAGCGCGCCCGGCTCGTCCCACTGGCTGACCGTGCGCCGGTAGAAGGCGGCCAGGTCCGGCGCGCCGAGGGCGCGGCTCAGCTTGCGCGCGCGCTCGCCGGCCTGGCCGCCGGCGTGCTGCCAGAGCGCGTTCGGCACCCGGTCCAGGGCGCTGGCCGCGGTCTGGCGCAGCGCCGGCGGCCAGCGGCCGATCCGCAGGCCCCAGAGATGCCGGTTATAGCCGGCGAAGAGCTCGTCGCCGCCGTCGCCCGACAGGGCCACGGTCACCGACTGGCGGGTCATGGCCGAGACCAGGAAGGTCGGGATCTGCGAGGGGTCGGCGAAAGGCTCGTCGTAGATCCGCGGCAGCTCCGGCACCACCGCCAGGGCCTCCTCGGCGCCGACGTAGAGCTCGCTGTGCTCGCTGCCCAGGTGCCGGGCGACGGCCCGGGCGTGGGGCGCCTCGTCGAAGCCGGCCTCGGCGAAGCCGATCGTGAAGGTCCGCGCCGGCCGGCCGGTGGCGGCCTGCATCAGCGCGACCACGGTCGAGGAATCGATGCCGCCCGAGAGGAAGGCGCCGAGCGGCACGTCGGCCATGGTCTGGCCGGAGACGGCGTCGCGCAGCAGCACCTCGAGCCGGTCCACCGCCTCGCGCCGCGACAGGTTCTGCGGCTGGCGCTGGCCGGCCTCGGCGATCGCCAGGGCGTCCCAGTAGCACTCCAGGCGCGGCGCCTCGCCGGGAGCGAGGCTGAGGATGTGCCCGGCCGGCAGCTTGCGCGCCGCGGCATAGGCGGTGTGCGGCGCCGGGACGTAGGCGAAGCGCAGGTAGGCGGCGAGCGCGGCGCGGTCGAGGGTCGGGTCGAAGGCCGGGTCGGCGCGCAGCGCCTTCAGCTCCGAGCCGAACAGCAGCAGGCCGTCCCGGAGCGACCAGTAGAGCGGCTTGACCCCGAGCTGGTCGCGGACCAGGAACAGCCGGCGCTCGCGCCGGTCCCAGAGCGCGAAGGCGAAGATGCCGTTGAGCCGCTCGGCGGTGCGCCGCACGCCCCAGTGGGCGCAGGCCTCGAGCAGCACCTCGGCGTCGCAGTTGCCGCGGAAGCGCGCGCCCTCCGCCTCGAGCTCGCCGCGCAGGACCCGGTGGTTGTAGATCTCGCCGTTGTAGGTCAGCACCCAGCGGCCGTCCTCCGAGACCATCGGCTGGCGGCCGGCGTCGGAGAGATCGATGATCGCCAGGCGCCGGTGGCCCAGGGCGAGTCCGGCCTCGGGCTGCAGCCAGACGTCCTGCCCGTCGGGGCCGCGGTGGGCGAGCGCCGCGGTCATGGCGCCGACGCGCGCGGCCAGCGCTTCCTCGCGCTCTCCGGCGGCGCTCAGCAGTCCGGCGATACCACACACGGGAAAGCGGCACCCTCGCCTGTGAACGGGACGGGTGAAGGGGCGGGCGCGCCGCGCGGGCCGCGGCGGCTATCGGGGCCCCACTCTACGCATCCCGAAGCGGCAGCGTCGACAGCGGCCTCGGCCCCTCGACCAGGACCCGCAAGACGGGCGGCGGCGCCGGCGCGGAGGAAGCCGGCTATTCGGCGGCGTCGGCCCGGCGGGTCGGGATCCTGTAGCCGGCGGCCGTCGCGTCCTTGTAGAAGGCCTGCACGGTCTCCAGGCTGTAGCCGCTCAGGTCCTTGCCGATCAGGTCCAGCTTGGCCAGCACGTCGTGGCTGACCGTGATGATGTGGCAGCCAACCGAGTCGGCGTGGAAGATGTTGTAGATCTCGCGCGGGCTCGCCCACAGCAGCTCCGCCTTGGGCTTGGGCGCCAGGATGCGCACCGCCTCGGCCATCACCGGGACGGGGTCGAGGCCGGTGTCGGCGATGCGCCCGGCGAAGACCGAGACGATCGCCGGCGTCTCGGCCGACAGCACCTCGGCGACCTCCTCGACCTGGGCCAGGGTGAAGATCGCGGTGACGTTGAGCTCGACGCCCTGGGCCGCCAGCCGCCCGAGCAGCGGGGCCGTGCTCACGCCCTTGCTGTTGGTGACCGGGATCTTGACGTTGACGTTGTCGCCCCAGGTCGCGATCTCCAGCGCCTGTTCCTCCATCTCGTCCAGCTCGTCGGCGAAGACCTCGAAGGAGATCGGGCGGTGCGGGATCGCCGCCAGCGCCTCCTTGGCGAAGGCGACGTAGTCGGTCACCCCGGCCTTCTTGACCAGCGAGGGATTGGTCGTGAAGCCCTTGATCAGCGGGTTGCCCGCGAGCTGCTTCATGCTCTCGAAGTCGGCGCCGTCGGCGAAGATCTTGACCTTGAGTGACTCGATGGCCGGCATGGCGGCGGCTCCTGGCGGTGGCGTGGATTGGGGCGGCGGCCGGTCGTTGCGGGGGCCGGCGATGCTCCCGGAGATATAGTCCGGGAGGCGGTCCGGATGCAAGAAAGCGGGTCCGCGCCCATCCGGCGCTCAGCCGGCTTGCCGGCGCCGCAGGGGCAGCAGCAGCACGATCGCAAGGGCCGTGCAGATCAGGCCCAGGGCGAGCAGCTCGCGCAGCCCTACGACCTCCTCAAGCAGCAACGCGCTGGAGAAAACGCCGACCACCGGGATCGCCAGCGTCCCGATAGCGGCGATCTGCGCCGGCAGCAGGCGCACCGTGTGCATGAAGGCCCAGATGCAGAAGACCATCGGCACGGTCGCCGCATAGAGGATGGCGAGCGCCTCGACCAGACTCGCCTCCGGCAGGCCCGCCTCGGACAGCTTGGCGTCGGGCGACCAGCTGCCGAGGCCGCCGACGGCGAGGCCGCCCAGGCCGATCACCACCGCCCCGGCGACCTGCTGCCAGCCGGCCAGGGTCGTGGTCGGCAGGGTCCAGCGGAAGCGCTTGAGCAGCACCGTTCCGAGGCCCCAGGAGGCGGCGGCCAGGAGCATCATGGTGGCGCCCAGGGGGGCCGTGCCGAACACCAGCAGGTCGGGCCCGACCAGCACCGCCAGGCCGGCGAGGCCGAGCAGCAGGCCGGCGATGCGCGTCGCGTCCAGGCGCTCGCCGAGCAGCGGCACCGCCAGGAGCGAGGCCCAGAGCGGCATGGTGAAGGCCAGGATCACGGCGCGGCCGGCCGGCATCAGCAGCACCCCGAAGGCCGAGAGCAGGTGCCAGCCGACGATGTTGAAGAGCGCGCAGAGCAGCAGCGGGCCGACCTGGCGCCGCGGCACCCGCAGGCCGTGGCCGCCGAGCAGGGAGAGCGCGAGCAGGCCGAGGCCGCCGACCGCGGCGCACAGCAGCCGGAACTCCCAGATCGACAGGACCCCGAGCGAGAGCTTGATGGCCGGCCAGTTGATGCCCCAGAACAGCGTGATCGCGGCGAGCAGGAGATAGCCGTGGCGGGGCTGGCCGCTGGGTCCCGGGCCGCCCGGCGCCGGGCTCACGATCCGCGGGCCGGCAGGCGCGCGAGCAGCGCGCGCTTTTCCTCGGCCGTCAGGATCGGCCAGTCGCGGATCTCGTCGAGGCTGCGCCGGCAGCCGATGCACAGGCCGCTGGCCTCCTCGATCTGGCAGATCGAGATGCAGGGCGAGGGCACCGAGCTGTCGAAGACCCGGGCGGCGCGCCGGCGCCGGCGCCGCTCGCGGCGCTGCTCGCGGGACGGGGTGCCCGTCTCGTCGCTGGGGCCGGACGCTGCAGCGTCGAGCTCTGCGGGGTCGGGCTGGTCGGGAAGATCGGGCGCGGTCATGCTGGCGGCTCTATAACGGATCGCCGCGGGCCTTGCCTAGGCGGCGCTCGCCCCGGCAATTCGTCAGCGGGCAAATCCGTCAGCGGGCAATCCCGGCGGCGGGCCGGGATGGGGAGCGGGAGGGCTTCGATGGTCAGGCGGCTGCGACTGGCGAGCGGACTGGTGCTGCTCGGCTACGTCGGCCTGCACCTGCTCAACCACGCCCTCGGCCTGGTGTCCCTGGGCGCAGCCGAGCGCCTGCTGGAGGGGCTCCGGGTCTTCTGGGGCGGTCCCGCCGGCACGCTGCTGCTCTACGGGGCGCTCCTGATCCATGTCGCGCTGGCGTTCTGGGCGCTCTATGCCCGTCGGCGCCTGAGCGACCTGGGTCGCGGCGAAGCGGCGCAGCTCGTGCTCGGCTTCCTGGTGCCGCCGCTGCTCGCCGCCCACGTTCTCGGCACGCGCGCGATCGGCGAGCTGTTCGGCACCGAGGCCGGCTACCGCTACGTTCTGGCGATCTACTTCGAGCTGGCGCCGGCGCAGGGCATCCGCCAGCTGCTCGGCCTCGTCGCGGCCTGGCTGCACGGCTGCCTGGGGCTGCACTTCTGGCTGCGGCTCAGGCCCGGCTACGCGCGCGGCGCGCCCTGGCTGCTGGCGCTGGCGATCCTGCTGCCGACACTGGCGGCGACCGGCACCCTGAGCGCCGGCCGCGAGGTCCTGGACTGGCTCGCGGACCCGGCCAACGCGGCGCGCTGGGCGGTGCTGCAGCAGGCGATCACGGACCCGCGCAAGCTGGCCGCGCTGGCGCGCCTCGAGAACGGGCTCCTGGCCGGCTTCCTGCTGCTGCTGCTCGCGACGCTGGCGGCGCGCTGGCTGCGTCGATGGCGGGAGCACCGCGGCGGCCGGGTCCAGCTGACCTACCCGGGCGGTCGCCGGGTCACCGCCCCAGCCGGCACGACGATCCTCGAGGCGAGCCGCATGGCCGGCATCGCGCACGCCTCGCTGTGCGGCGGCCGCGGCCGCTGCTCGACCTGCCGGGTCCGCATCGGCCGCGGCCTGGAGGCGCTGCCGCCGGCCGACGAGGCAGAGCGGCGCGTGCTTGGCCGGGTCGGCGCCTCGCCCAACGTGCGCCTGGCCTGCCAGGCCCGGCCGGCCAGCGACCTCGAGGTGACGCCGCTGCTGCCGCCGAACGTGACGCCGCGCCAGGCCCAGGCGCGTCCGGGCTACCTGCAGGGCCAGGAACGCGAGGTCGTGGTGCTGTTCGCGGACCTGCGCGGCTTCACCGAGTTCGCGGAGACGCGCCTGCCCTACGACGTGGTGTTCCTGCTCAACCGCTACTTCAGCGCCATGGGCACGGCGGTGGAGCAGGCCGGCGGCCGCGTCGACAAGTTCATCGGCGACGGCGTCATGGCGCTGTTCGGCGTCGAGGGGCCGATCGAGGCGGCCTGCCGCCAGGCGCTCGAGGCGGCCGCGGCGATGGCGGCGCGGCTCGAGGAGATCAACGAGCACCTGGGCGAGAGCATCGGCGGGCGGCTCGTCATGGGCATCGGCATCCATGCCGGGCCGGCCATCGTCGGCGAGATGGGCTACGGCCACGCCGTCTCGGTCACCGCGATCGGCGATACGGTCAACACCGCCAGCCGGCTGGAGGCCCTGACCAAGGAATTCGGCGCGCTGCTGGTCGCCTCCGAGGCCGTCGTCGCGCGCAGCGGACTGGTCCTGGACGGCGAGCGGCGCGAGGTCGCGCTGCGCGGCCGCGAAAGCGGCATCCGGGTCGTCGTCGCCGAGCGGGTCAGCCTGAGGAGGCCAGGCTAGGAGCCTGTCCTGCTAATGGTCGAGGCGACGGATCGGATGGTCTTGG
>NZ_JBBDQW010000041.1:33237-34615 GCF_040905785.1 Tistlia sp. | reverse complement strand
CGCAGCAATCGCACTGCTGAGGTCGTCGGTTCGATCCCGTCCGGCTCCACCACCCCTTCCTCCCGCCCGCCAAGGATGCCGACCGCCACCGGTCGGGCCGTTCTCGACGCGGCTATCCGGCGAACGCGAAAAAAACGACCGCGAAGGCTTGCGCCGGCGGCCGAGAGTTATGGGGAGGGAAGAGGGTCCCAACGGACGGCCCCGCCACCGTTCGGGGGGATTGGGGGGACTTGAGAGCGGTGGCGGGGGTGCCGTGTCCGTCAGCACAACCTCACAACGCGCCGACTCTCATTCGGTTCAGCAGCGCCGGGCAACTTTCTGTTCGATCCGCCCTGTTTTTTGAAACGGCCCTGTAAATGGCCGGCCGCCGGGAACTGAAGGGTCCGGGCTCCGTTCATCGGGACAGCACTTTCCGGTGGGGGCACCAGGAACTGGAGGCTTCTCCCTAACATGAAATTCAAGCATCTGCTGAGCGCGACCACCGTCATTGCCCTGAGCTTGGGCGCTGCCGGCGCCATGGCCGCGTCCGATAGCGCCGCGACCACGAACACCACTGCCACCGGCGCGACGGCTGGCAGTGCCGGCACCAGCGCCGGCATGGCCGGTGCCGGCGAGCGGGCGCAAGTCGCCGAGGCCTGCATGGAGGAGCTCAACGAGGCCGAACGGAGCATGGGCGAGGAGGGCCGTGTCGTCCCCGGACGTCATCTCCGCACGCTCCACGAGGCCGCCACGATCTTCGCCCAGGCCGGCATGGAAGACGCCTGCGAGTCTGTCGTCGAGGGCATCCGCGAGTACGGTGAGCAGCGTGCCGAGGCCGGCGCCATGGGCGACGAGGAGCGCGCCGAATACCGGGATCGCGTGCAGAACGCCAAGCCGCTGTCGGAGGTCGACAGCCGCTACCGGGTCGGCTCGCTGATCGGCGACTCGGTCGTCGGGATCGACGGCGAGACAATCGGTGACGTCGACGATGTGATGATCTCCTCGGATGGCAGCGCCCGCTATGTCCTGATCGGCACTGGCGGCTTCCTTGGTATCGGCGAGGAGTATACCCCGGTCGATACCAGCCAGCTGCGGGTGGTCGACGAGGATACCCTGGTCCTCTCGATCGAGGCCGAGACCTTCGAGCAGGCACCGCGCGTGGAGAGAGACCGCATCGACACCGACCTCGAGACGTGGGCGAACGACGTCGAGGTCTGGTGGGCCGAGCACGTCACCCAGAAGGCCTCTGCGCAGTAGCCCGGAAGGCTTTCCGAGCACCAACCCCGAGAACTCGCTGGGTCCGCCGCCAGGCGCGCGGAGCCAGCGGGGGCAAGGGCGGGCCCAGGTAGGGCCCCGACCCGCTTCTTGCCGAACCGCCCGGGGGGGGGGGGGGGGGGGG
>NZ_JBBDQW010000041.1:0-33227 GCF_040905785.1 Tistlia sp. | reverse complement strand
CCCCCCCCCCCCCCCCCCCCCCCCCCCCCCCCCCCCCTCGGCTGGAACTCCGGCAGGGGTGAGGCGGCCTCGATGGGCGGCGGCCGTCCGTCCGTGACCGTTGCGGCCATCCGCTCATGAACGTTGCGGCGATTGGCGCGTTGTGTTGGCGCGCGCGGCTGTTCCCTCGTCGGTTTCACCTCCCGGTCGACCGATCTCGCCATGCGGTCCCGCGTTGCGGGCTAGATGGTTAATAGGGACTTTCAATCGAGGCATTGAGGACAATATTGAAAGAGATCGGCAAGAGACATCATCGTCTCCCGCGAAATGCCAGTCGGAGGGCGGGCACGGTACTGAACATAGTAGAAATCCGATATAGTAGAAAGCCGATATGGTAGAAGGCCGATGTTGACATGACTTGATTTCGATGCGCGCAGACAAGGTATGTGTCATAGACCCTGCGGCGGAAAGAGGACGCGATGCAATCGGAAGTGACCACGGATTTGGCAGAACTCTTGCCGCGTCTTCGGGCCTACGCCCAGGTTTTGACGAAAAATAGCCACGATGCCGACGATCTCGTCCAGACTACCGTGGAGCGCGCTCTCAGTCGCATCGAGCTTTACCAGCCGGGCACCAACTTCAAGGCCTGGATGTTCACAATTCTTCGCAACTGCTACTTCACCGAGATGCGCAAGCGCTCGCGCCGCCCCGAGTCCGTCGATCCGGCCGACCATGAAGGGGCGCTGTCGGTCCCCGCGGTGCAGCAGAACGGCCTGGAGGTGCGCGACTTCTCGCGTGCCTTCGCCAAGCTCACGGAGATGGACCGCACGGTGCTGATCCTGGTCGGCGCGGAGGGCATGAGCTACCAGGAGGCGGCCGACGTGCTCGGCACGCCGATCGGCACGGTCCGCTCCCGGCTGTCACGGGCGCGCATGCGCCTCAAGGATCTGCTCGAGGGCACCGTCGCGCCGCTGCGGGGCGAGTCGCCTATGCGTGAGGGCACCGAGTCCCGCGCCGCCGGTTCCGAGCCCCGTGCCGGTGGCAAGGATGGTGGCCGCCTGGATGCGCTGGTCGGCTGATGGTACGCCCCGTTGCCGAGCACCCGGTGACGCCGGAGGCCGCGCCTGATCTTCCTCCTTCTGACCCTCCGGCTGCGGCGGCCGGCGGTGCCGCGCTCGCCGCCCTGTCGGTCTGCGAATCCCTGCTGATTTCCCTGATCGAGCGCGGCCTCGTGGATCCGGCGGAACTCGAGGATGTGCTGGGAGCCGCCTTCGAGGCCAACCTCAAGGCGGACTGCGCGCGCTACGGCCGGGCCGATCACGATCAGGCGACGGTGCTGATCCGCGAGTTGCTGGTGCGCTGCCAGACGACCTTGCCCGACCGCGCGAGCTGACGCGGATCGGCAACCCTCCTTGGCGCCCGGGCTTTCGACGCCTATACCGGCGGGATGCGGCAGCCGTGACGGCACCGCACCCGGACGCAGGCGTGGGGCCGCCCAGGATCGATGACCGCAATGCTCTTCCGAAAGCTCTCCAGCTTCTACCCGGTCTCGGGACGGGTCGAGGAGGCCTTCGCGGAGCTCTGCACGCGCCAGGTCAGCTTCGACCGCCAGGAAGCCATCCTCGAGGCGGGCCAAGCCTACCAGGGGATCTATCTGATCACCGAGGGCTGGGTCACCCGCTTCAAGCTGCTGCCGACCGGCGAGCGCCTGATCGTGAACTTCGCGCTGCCGGGCGACTTCATCTGCTTCAACGCGACGCTCTTTAGCAAGGCGGATCACTTCCTGACCGCCAAGACCGCGGTGACCGCCTTCGCCCTCGAGAAGAACCCCTTCGGCAAGCTGCTGGCACAGGATCCCGCGCTGGCGATCGCGCTCACCTGGGCCAACGCCCAGGAGGAAGCGATGCTGGCCGAGCGCCTGGCTTCGCTCGGCCGGCGCACGGCGCGGGAGCGCGTCGCCCACCTGTTCTGCGAGCTCTGGCGGCGGCTGCATCTGCTCGGCCTGACCGACAACGACCGCTTTCCGCTGCCGATCACCCAGGAGGACTTGGCCGACACGCTCGGCCTGAGCGCGGTCCACGTCAACCGCACCCTTCGTCAGCTGCGCGCGGAGGGGCTGATCGAACTCGGCACCAGCCACGTGCGGGTGCTCTCGAAGCAGGGCCTGGAGGCGGTCGCCGGCTTCGACGAGGGCTACCTGCATTTCACCGAAGTCCAGCACCTGCTCTGAACGCGTCGCCCGGGGCGTCCGGTCTCGGAACGCTGCTGCCGCCTGTGTCGTTCGCTCGGCATAGGACGAAGAGCGGAGGACGGCGAGATGACGCAGCACGACGGCAAGGAGCGGCGCGAGCTCGAGGAGAAGGGCGAGCGCCAGACGCGCCTGGAGAGCGACCCGATCCTGGGCGAAGGCCAGGGACAGCCGGGCCGTGCCGGTGGCAACCTAGCCCGCAAGGTCGGCACCCGCGACGAGAAGAAGCGGGCGTTCGAGCGGCCGGCGGGCACCTCCAGGGTCCGCAAGCAGGACGAGCGCGAGGGCGAGTAGCCAGCGGCAGGTTCTACCGCGCGAGAACGTGTAGGCAGGGCTGCGCGATTTCCCGTCGCCCCTCGAGGCCGAGGCCGGAACCGGCCGGTCACGGCCCGCGTTCGGTTCGGTCTCTGTTGCGCGACAGGCCGCCCGCCCCGGTTCACGAGCGGCCGGTCGAGTGCCCGCAGCGGTCGGCGGGGCGAATCAGGCGGAAGGCGGGCAGATGAGCCAGGGCGATGAGCAGATGCAGTCCGAGCGGGTGCCGTTGCTCAGCGGCACGGGCGTGCGCTTTGCGATCTTCACCTGCGCAATCATCCTCTTCGTGGGCATGCTCTACATCGCGCGGGACCTCCTGCTGCCGCTGACGCTGGCCTTCCTGGTCGCGCTGACCCTGAGCCCGATCGTGCGCGCCGGCCGCAAGCGGGGCGTGCCGCCCTTTGCCACCGCGGCCGTCCTGGTCCTGACCCTGACCCTGACGATCGTCGTCGGTCTCGGGCTGCTGACCCGGCCGGTCACCAACTGGATCCAGGAGGCACCGAGGATCAGCTACGAGCTGCGCAGCAAGCTCTACGAGCTGCGCCAGTCGGTCGAGCAGGTCTCGCAGGCCAGCAAGGAAGTCGAGAAGCTGACCGAGTCGGCCAAGGACCCCGAGGTCCAGCGCGTCTCGGTCGAGCAGCCGGGGTTCCTGCCGAGCGCCGCCGACGACCTCGTCGCGGTGCTCTCGATGCTGCTGCTGACCGCCATCCTGATCCTGTTCCTGCTCGGCTCGAGCGAGATGATCTACGAGAAGATCGTGCGCGTCCTGCCGACCATGACCGACAAGAAGCGGGCGCTGAGGCTGATCTTCGACATCGAGCGGACGGTCTCGCGCTACCTCTTGTCGATCACGCTCATCAACGTCGGCCTCGGCTTCTTCGTCGGCTCGGCCATGTGGCTGCTGGGCGTGCCGAGCCCGGTCCTGTGGGGCGTCGCTGCCGCGACCCTCAACTTCCTGCCCTACGTCGGCAACCTGATCGGCATCGCCCTGGTCGCCATGGTGTCCCTGGTCAGCTTCCCGACCCTGACCGAGGCGCTGCTGCCGCCGCTCGCCTACCTCGCCCTGACCAGCCTCGAAGGCCAGCTCGTCACGCCGCTGCTACTCGGCCGCAACCTCGAGATGAACGCCGTCGCGATCCTCATAGCCTTGGCCTTCTGGGGCTGGCTGTGGGGCCTCGCCGGCATGCTGATCGCCGTGCCGCTGCTGATCGTGATGAAGGCGGTCTGCGAGCACTTCGAGGACACCCGGGCGATCGCCGAGTTCCTGTCGCGAGGGACGCGGCCGATCCACCACGAGCCCGACACCCCCCTGTCGGGCCCCGCCAAGGCGCCGCCCCAGGCGGCCGACTAACCTACCCGGGTGACGCGGGCGGCCGGGGCGGGGGTCGCGCGGGAGCGCTACTTCGCCAGCAGCACCTTCTCGATCTGGTCGAGCGGGTGGTTGGTCAGGGTCTTGTCGAGGGTGCCGACGATGCGCGCCTCGACCTCCGGGTGGAAGGCGCGGCGGAGCTCGCCCAGGATCCTCGGCGGCGCCACGACGACGAGGCGCTCGAAGGCACGGGCGTGGGCCGCCTTGTAGAGGATCTCCGCAATCCCGGCCGCGAAGCGGTCCTCCTCGAGCTGATGCCAGTCGGTCTGCTCGACGGCGCTGCGCTGCTGGACGCCGCGATCCTGCAGCCGGCCCGGGCGGTCGGCGCCCTGCTCGCGGGTCGGCGGGTTCTCCTGGCGCCGGACGTCGAAGGTCTCCAGCGCCGGCTGCACGCCGTCGCCGGCGTTGCGCAGGAACAAGGCCTTCTTGCCGTCGCCGACGACCACCCAGTCGTTGTGGTGCAGGGTCACGGGCATCATTGCTGGTCTCCTTCTGGCAATCTGAGCCACCCGGCGGCCGTTCCGGCCGCCTCGACGGCTTTCAGGGCGCCGCCGCTCCGGGCAGCGCCCCACTCCGGAACGAGGCCCTTGCGCGAGCCGTTCCACCGACACTTACCTTGGGGATGGTGCGCCAGAGGCGCTAGGCGACGATGCGGTCGCGGGGGCGGGCGGCGCGGTCGAAGAACAGCGCCTGGCCGATCAACGCCAGCACGGTATCGGCCGAATAGGGCTTGGTGACGACAAAGGCCGGCTCCGGCCGCTGGCCCGAGAGCAGCTGCTGCGGATAGGCCGTAATGAACATCACCGGCACCGAGAGATTGACCAGCAGCTCGTTCACGGCATCGAGGCCGGAGCTGCGGTCGGCGAGCTGTATGTCGGCGAGCACCAGCCCCGGCGGGTGCGCGGCGGCCAGCTCCAGCGCCTCGCGGTGGGTGCTGGCGATGCCGCTGACGCGGTGCCCGGCGCCCTCGACGAGCGCTTCCAGGTCGAGCGCGATGACCGGCTCGTCCTCGATGATCAGGATCTGGGTCGAGAGCTGGCGGGAGATTTCGCGCGAGGCGGCGGCGATCAGCCGGCTCGCGGCGGCCGGCGTCACGTCCATCGACTCGGCCACCTCCTCGAGCCGGAAGCCTTCCAGGGTGCTTAGCAGGAAGGCTTGGCGCGAGACCGGAGTCAGGCGGCGCAGCGACTGCTCGGGCGGCGTGGTAACCGCGTCGCGCTCGGCCGAATGCAGCGCGCGGAACCTCGAGAGCAGGAGGCTGTAGAGCGCCAGGCGTGGGCTGGATGCGCCCGCCGCCAAGCCTGGCCGCGTGATCAGCGTCTGCAGCACCGCCGCCACGTAATCGTCGCCCTTCAGCTGGCTGCCGGTGAGAGCGCGCGCGAAGCGTCGCAGGTAGGGCAGATGCACTTCGAGGTCATGGGAAATGGACATGGCACCCCACCTGGTCCGCGGCCTTGCAGCAACCCGATGCTCCTGGCCCACGCCTACTGGCTTTACGTGCACTTCGTGGCAACTTTTTGCCCGCGGTGGAACGCCTCAGAAGCGCCGGAGGTTCCCGGACGGCGGGAGACGGGTTGCCCCGCGCCGGAACTGGGGGATCGACCGCGCGTTGCAGTTTCTGCTACAGCAAGCCTACGATAATATGCGCGAGCGCCGAAACCTGCGCGAGCCTCGACATGCGTCTCTGCTGGGCTGTGTTCATCCGTCGCCGGTCAATAACCAAAAGTGGCAGCTATTGATGTCAGATGCAACCAATAGAGCGAACGCCGCGGGTCGCAAGGCGGGGGAGCGCGAGGCGCAGGAGTCCCCTCAGCGGGACAAGGCGCTGCCGGAGCAGACATCGCAACGAATCCGCGACGAGCTCATGGCCTACTACGACGGTCTGGTGAACGAGCCGCTGCCGGACCGCTTCGTCCAGTTGCTGCAGCAGCTCGAGCAACGCGAGAAGGCGGGCCAGAAGGCGGAGCGGGGCGAACGCTCGGGCGGCGGTGACAAATGACCCAGTTCGTGGCTCGTGACGAACTGATCGCCGCGATTCCGTCGCTGCGGGCCTTCGCGATCTCGCTGTGCGGGCGCACCGACCAGGCCGACGACCTGGTGCAGGACACTCTGGTCAAGGCCTGGGGCAACATCGCCACCTATACGCCCGGCACCAACCTGCGCGCCTGGCTGTTCACCATCCTGCGCAACAGCTTCTACTCGCAGCTGCGCAAGCGCCGACGCGAGGTCGAGGACGTCGACGGCGTCCACAGCGGCGCGCTCTTCGTCGAGGCCAGCCAGTCCGAGCACATCCGGATGCGCGAGTTCCGCAGCGCGCTCGGCCTGTTGCCCGAGGACCAGCGCGAGGCGCTGATCCTGGTCGGTGCCGCAGGCTACTCCTACGAGGAGACGGCCGAGATCTGCGGCTGCGCCGTCGGCACGATCAAGAGCCGCGTCAACCGCGCGCGGCGCAAGCTGGCGGCCCTTCTCGACGAGGAGTTGGGTGGCGAGGCCGACAGCGCGCCGGTGCGCGTCGAGCAGCTCGCCTCGGCCTTCCGCTGAGCACGCCGGGCTCGGGCTGAGCCGGCGCGGCTCGGCGACGGCGCTGCGGGGGATTCAGTCCCCCCGACGTGCCTGCAGGGGCGGGCGCCCCTTGCGCTCCCCGGGCTGTCCCGGCTTGGCCGCATAGGCGGCAATCGCGCCTTCGAGATCGCTCTTGCGCTCGGCTTCGGCGGCATCGAGCGACCGGCCTTCGAGCCTGCTGAACTCGCGCATCGCCGCTTCGTATTCCGCGTCCGATCTCAGCTTCATTTCCTGCTCCAGCCTGGGCGGGCCTGGGGCCGCGCCGGACTGCGTGAAACGCCGGGCGCGCCTCCGCGGTTCCGGCCGCAGGCACGCCCTCCGCCGCGGCCGAGCCCCTGGAACTTCGCCCGCCGGGCGACGTTTGCAGTGCGAAGATGCCGCGATTGTCCCGGATCGTCCTGGGCCGCCGCCCGGGCCGGCCCTGGCTCCAACCGTTGCTGCATCCCCCGCAGCGGCAGCGCCAGCGCTAGCAGGAAAGGGTCCCTATGACCGACGAGACCAAAGAGACGACCCCCCGGCAGGGAGCCGAGGAGATGGCGCGCGATGCGGCGCATCTGCTGACCGATACGGTCAAGGCCCGCACCGGCGACCTCGTCTACGCCGTCGGCGAGGCCCTGCGCGCCGGCAGCGACAGCTTGGCCAAGAACGAATACGGCCTGGCCGCCGACTGCTTCGATTCCGCCGCCCGACGCGTCGAGGTGTTCTGGCAGGAGATCGAGAGCTCCGGCGAGGCCGCCGCCTCGTCCGGCTCCGTCGCGCCGCTCGGCCGGCGCCTCAGGTCCAATCCCACGCTCGCCTACGGTGCGGCGCTCGCGGCCGGCTTCCTGGTCGGCGCCTTCCTGCGCGCCGGCCTCGACGAGCCCGACGAGGGTCCGGCGGGTGGCGGCTTCGACCAGCCCCGGTACGGGCCGGGCGGGACGCCATGACCGTGGAGGGTCCCTCCACCTTCACCGTCCTGCTGCGGGGCCTGCTCGACGATCTCGGGCGCCTGTGGCGCGGCGAGCTGGAGCTCGCCCGCCTCGAGCTCGAGGACAAGCTACACCAGCTGCTCGGCGGTATCTGGATGCTCGGCGGCGGCATGGTCTTCGCCATCGTCGCCCTGGTCCTGGCCGCTCAGGCCCTCGTCGAGGCGCTGACACAGACCATGGAGCCCTGGCTGGCCAACCTGGTGGTTGCCGGCGGTGCGCTGCTGCTCTGCCTGATCTTCCTCCTGGCCGCGAGGCGCGCGCTGGCAGCCAGGAACCTGAAACCGACACGCACGCTGCGCAGCCTGTCCAAGGATGCGGATGCCATACAGGAGGCCATCGAATGACCAATCATCGTGACGATCTCGACCGTGCCGAGCGCACCATCGACGCAGCCCGCGCGGCGATCGAGGAGCGCCTGGAGGCGCTCGAGGCGCGGCTGACCTCCAAGGAGACGGTCCAGGACGCGCTTGGCTACGCCCGCCGCGTCGGCGCGGGTGGCCGCGACGTCGCCGAAGGCGTCGTGCGGACCGCCCGCGACAACCCGATCCCGACCGCCCTGGTCGGCCTCGGCCTCGGCTGGCTCGCCTACGAGTTGCTGCGCGACCGTCCCGACCGCGAGACCTACTACGACCCCTACGAGCCCTTCGAGCCGGGCCGGGGCTCGGGCGAGGAGTCGCACCGGTTCGGCGGTGTCCGCGAGCGGGCCCGCGACGCCGGACAGGTGGCCGGCGAGAAGGCGCAGGACTATGCCCATCGCGCTGGCGAGTACGCCAGCGACTACGCCCATCGCGCCGGCGAGTACGCCAGCGATTACGCCCATCGCGCTGGCGAGTACGCGAGCGACTACGCCCACCGGGCCGGCGACGCCGTGCGCCACGGCGGCGAGTCGGCCGACCGCTTCGTTCGGCAGCATCCGCTGGCGACCGGCGCCACCGTGTTCGCGGTCGGCGTGGCTCTCGGCGCGCTGGTGACCAGCTCCGCCGACGACCGGCGCGCCCTGCGCCGGCGCATGGACGACACCGCGCGCTCCGCGCGCCGCCGCTTCCACGAGGAGGCCGACCGGGCACGCGCCGTGGCCAGTGCCGCGGCCGAGGCGGCGCGCGAGGAGGCCCGCCGGCAGACCGGCGGCAGCGAGGACGAGTCCGCGGGCGGCGGCAAGAAGTCCGGCGCCGGCAAGGCTGGGGCCGGCAGCGGCACCGCGACGGGCCCCGGTGCCACGAGTTCCGCCGCGGGCGGCAGCGGTTCCAGCACGGGCGGCAGCGGTTCCAGCACGGGCGGCAGCGGCAGTGCCTCCAGCACGGCCGGAAGCGGCAGTGCCGGTGCGCCCCAGGGCGGTCCCAAGCCGACCGGCGGCTGAGGCTGCGGTCCGGCCGAGAAGGCAAAGAAAAAGGGCGTTGCCGCTGGCAACGCCCTTTCTTCGTTCTGCCGGCCGGTCGGCTCAGTGCGCCGGTTCGAGCTCGGGGATCAGGTCGAGCACGTAGACCTGGTCGATGCCCTTCAGGTCGGCGTGCATGCGCGCCTGGTCGAGCGCAACCGACAGGCTGTCCAGCGAGGCGCTGACCAGGGTCGGACGCTTCCCCAGCGTGTAGGAGTAGATCTCGGTCACCGGCTGGGCGCCGGCGTCGAGACGATGCACGACCTGGACCAGGGGTCTGTCCCACTCCTCGATCGGCTCGTTCTCTTTTAGGAAGATCGTCTGACACATCGGTCATATGCTCCGCAGGAGGGCTTCACTGCGCGTTGAACGGCGGAGCTGCCTCCGCGGTTCCCTCGGGTCCGGCCGGGCCTCCGGGCGGCTCCCCAGCCTGCGACGGCGGCTCCCGGATCGTGTTCTTTTGGAGGCGCCGGCGCTGCGCTCGGCCACCTCTATCCCGCCGCGGGCCGCTCGGTGAGCTGGCCGATCAGGGCACCGATGTTGCCGTGGACGAAGGGCTTGGCGATCGAGGGGCGGTCGGCGAAGGCGGCGGGCAGGGCGTGATCGTCGCTGAGGGCCGAGACGAAGCCGAATGGAATGCCCAGCTCCGCCAGGCGCTCGGCCAGGGGAAAGACGCTCTCCTCGCCAAGATGGATGTCGAGGATCGCGGCCTCAAGCCCAGGCAGCTCGGCCAGGGCCAGGCCCTCGGCCAGGCTTCCGGCGGGCCCGATCGGCTCGTGCCCGAGCGTCTCGATGATGCTCCGCAGCTGTTCGGCCACGGCCCAGGTGTCCTCGACGATCAGGACCTTGCGGGAGCGCGGTCCGTCGGCGGCCGGCGGGTGCCGATCGCCGTCGCCTCCCTCGCGGGCGGCCTCTTCCCGGATCGCCGCGGGCGCCGCCGTGCGGCCGGGCAATCCGGTCTCGCCGGCGGCCTCGGCCGCCTCGGCCTCCCTGGCCGCGACGAACTGCCCGAGGGGTATCGCGATCCGGTAGCTCAGCCCGTCGGCCGTGAAGCTGAGCTCGCTATCGGCGCCCAGGTCCTTCGGAACCATCCGCTTCAGAACCGTCATGCCGAAGCCGTCGGCGGTAGGCGGTGCCGGCGCCGCACCGCCGTGCTCGATCCACTCGAAGCGCACCAGCGGCTCGCTTCCGGTTTCGTCGAGCTCCCAGATGGCCGAGACCCGGCCGCCGCGCCGGGTCAGGGAGCCGTGCTTGGCGGCGTTGGTCGCCAGCTCGTGCAGCGCTAGGCTGAAGGATTGGGCGGCCTTGGGCGCCAGCACCAGGGTCGGCCCCTGGATGCGGACCTGCTCGCTGTCCTGGGAGGCGTAAGGTGCCAGCTCGGAAGCGAGCAGCGTGCGCAGGTTGGCGCCGGTCCAGCGCGAGGCGCTGAGCAGCGAATGGGCGTCGGCCATCGCCCGGATCCGGCCCTCCAGGGTGGCGATGAACTCGCCGGTGTTCTGGTGGCGCCGCCCGGTCTGGCGGGCGATGGCGTTGACGTTGGCCAGGATGTTCTTGACCCGGTGGTCGAGCTCCGCCATCAGCAGCTCGCGCCGCTGGTACTCCTCCTTCAGCAGGCTGATGTCCTCGACGACGCCGACGATGTGGCCGTCGCGCCGATGGTGGCCGCCGAACCGCCGCCCGCGGATGCCGACCCAACGCTGACCGCTCCGCTCGCCGCCGCCGACGCGGACCTCCGGCCACGCCAGGCTGCCGCTGCGCCGCGCCTCGGCCAGGACTCGAACGGCGGCCCGCTGCTCCTCCGGCGGCAGCAGGCGGGCCAGCTCGACCAGCCGGGCGGTATCCTGATGGGGCTCGCGCAGGCCGAGCAGGCGGCGCGCCCGCGCGTCGAGCGTCACCCGGTTGCTCGCCACGTCCCATTCCCAGGTGCCCATGCCGGCCGCTTCGAGCGCGACGCTGCGGCGTTCCGCGAGCTCGTGAACCTCATGCTCCGCCCGCTTGCGCTCGGTGACGTCGCGGGCGATTCCGAACAGGTGCGCCGCGGCACCCTCGTCCGATCCGAAGGCCGCGCCGACGCAGGAGAGCCATCGGGTCCTGCCCTGGGCCCCGGCAACGCGGAACTCGATCTCGAAGACTTTGCCGGCGGCGGCCGCATCCCGGAGCGTCCCGCGCAGCGCCTCCCGGTCGTCGGGATGCACCTGCTCGAGGAGCTTCCGGCCGCTGGCCGCCGTGCCTTCGGGCAGGCCGAGCAACGCGCAGGTGCGCGCGTCCCAACCGGCTCGGTCGCTTTCGGGATGCCACTCCCAGGTGCCCATGCGGGCGGCGTCCAGGGTGAAGCTCAGGCGCTGGCCGGCGCGCTCCAGCGCGGCGACCCGGTCGTGGCGCTCCAGGGCCACGAACAGCAGCTGCGCCACGACCTGGAGGAAGCCGAGATCCTCCTCGTCGAAGGTCCTGGCGCGGTCGTCGTAGACCCCGAGCACCCACCTGGGGCCGCCGGCAGGGCCGATCGGGACGCTGGCGCCGCTGACCACGCCGTGCGCCGCCTGCAGCGGCGCGGCAGCGAAGCGCCGCTCGGCCGAGAGGTCGGCGACCTTGACCGGCTCCCCGGCGGCGAGGGTGTAGCCGGCCTGGTAGGCCGGGCCGTCGGGCAGGGCGCTTCCCTCGCTCGGCGCTGCCTGCCATCCGGCGCTCGCGCACAGGAGCAGCCGGTCCTCTTCGGGCCGGCGCTCCAGGATCTCGGCGAAGCGGCAGTCGAGCCCGGCGGCCAGCAGGACGGCCGCCCGCTCGAGCAGCCTCGGCTGCTCGCCCGCCTCGGCTAGTCGGCCGAGCTCGAGGAGCGCCTCCTGCCGGCGGCTCCGCTGCTCCAGGCGCCGGCGCAGGTCGCCATTGGCCGCCTCCAGCTCGGCGACTTTCGCTGCCAGGCCTCCGTCCGCTGCCGTCTCCTCCATCGGCTCTCCCCGTTCGAGGGCCTTGCGCCTCGTTCGAGGACCGGGAGGGTCGGGATTGCCGGTCTGCCCGGTGCCGCGCCCCCCCAATGGTCCTCGGCTGCCCGCTGTTAAGCGCGCGAGGCGACCGGTCGGTTCCCGGGCGGTCGCTCGCCCTTGATCGGGCGTGGGGAGGGGCGGGCGCTAGCTCCTCGGCTCGGCCATCAGTCCCTTGACCAGGCCGAAGCAGCCGAGCAGCAGCACGAGGGTGAAGGGCAGGCCGGTGGAGACCGCCGCCGCCTGGAGCGCCGCCAGGCCGCCGCCGAGCAGCAGGGCGATCGCCACCAGGCCCTCGAAGCTCGCCCAGAACACGCGCTGCGGCACCGGCGCGTCGATCTTGCCGCCGGCGGTGATCGTATCGATGACCAGCGAGCCCGAGTCGGAGGAGGTCACGAAGAACACGATGACCAGGACGATGCCGACGAAGGAGGTGATGCCGGCCAGCGGCAGCTCGCTCAGCATGGTGAAGAGCTTGAGCTCGAGCGGCGCGTCGGCCAGGGCCTGCAGGCCACCGTCGAGCAGGCCGATGGCGGTGCCGCCGAAGGCGGTCATCCAGAACACCGAGACCAGGGAGGGGATCAGCAGCACGCAGATCATGAACTCGCGCACCGTGCGACCCCGGCTGACCCGGGCGATGAACATGCCGACGAAGGGCGACCAGGAGATCCACCAGGCCCAGTAGAAGGAGGTCCAGCCCTGGCTGAAGTTGGCGTCCTCGCGGCCGAAGGGATTCGACAGGGCCGGCAGGTACTCGACGTAGGCGAGCAGGTTCTTGAAGAAGCCGGTGACGATGGCGAGCGTCGGCCCGACGATCACGACGAACAGCAGCAGCAGGATCGCCAGCACCATGTTGATCTCGGACAGGCGCTTGACGCCGGCGTCCAGGCCGGCGACCACCGAGACCAGGGCGATGGCGGTGATGCCGACGATCAGCAGGACCATCGAGAGGTCGCCGACCGGCAGGCCGAACAGGAAGTTGAGGCCGGCGTTCGCTTGCTGCGCGCCGATGCCGAGCGAGGTCGCGAGGCCGAACAGCGTCGCGAAGACCGCCAGGATGTCGATGACATGGCCGGTCCAGCCCCAGACCCGCTCGCCGAAGATCGGGTAGAAGATCGAGCGCATCGAGAGCGGCAGGCCCTTGTTGTAGGCGAACAGGCCCAGGGCCAGGGCGACGATGGCATAGATCGCCCAGGGGTGCAGGCCCCAGTGGAAGATCGTCGCCGCCATGCCGAGCCGCCGGGCCGCCTCGGGGTCGCCGGCGGCGCCGTCGAGCGGCGCCCAGCTGTCCGGGGTGCCGGCAGTCTCGGCGAGCGAGGTCGTGAAGTGCGAGATCGGCTCGGAGACGCCGAAGAACATCAGGCCGATGCCCATGCCGGCCGCGAACAGCATGGCGAACCAGCCGGCGTAGGAATAGTCCGGCCGGGCGTCGCGCCCGCCCAGGCGGACCTTGCCGAGCGGCGTCACGATCAGGGCCAGGGCGAGCAGGACGAAGATGTTGGCGGCGAGCAGGAAGAGCCAGTCGAAGGTCGAGGTCACGGCCGGTCGCAGCCAGCCGAACATCTCTCCTGCCGTCGTCGGCAGCAGCAGCGCGAAGGCCACGAAGGCGACGATGGTCAGCCCCGAGATCATGAAGACGGGATTGTGGATGTCCATCCCGAAGGGGCCGATCTGGGGCTGGATGTTGTCCTGCCCGAGCTCGTAGTCGGTCTCGATCGGGGTGGTCGGGCCTTCGCTCTCTGGTTGGTCGGACATGAACGCTTCTCCCCCTCGCTTTGCTGTGGCTGCGCCGACGTTGTCGCGCCTTGCTGCCGCCGCTCCTGTCGTCCCGCCTTCGTGGCGGGGGCCGGCTAGCGGACCAGCAGCACCGAGACCCGCGCATGGGCGGCGACGGCGCCGCCGTGGGAGGCGAAGACGTGGTCGGCCAGGCCGGGCACGTGCGAGGCCATGACGACCAGGTCGGCACCGGCGTCCCCGATCGCCTCGAGCAGCTGATGCGACAGGTCGACGGCGGGATCGTGGCTGGTCCGGGCGATCGAGCTGGCGCTGAGGCCGTGGGCCGCGCCCTGCCGCTCCGCGTACTCGTGGAGCTTGCGCGAATATTCTTCGGGCGTGTGGGCCACTTCGCTGGGGGTTGTCGTAGTTATCCCGACGAAGTGCAGCGATGCACCATAATGCTTCGCCAGATCCGTCGCCGTGTCGATCGACCGCTCGAGCCCATCGAGGTGCGCCAGATCCACCGGGACCAGAATTTTCCGGTACATGTTTTGGCTCCCCCCTTCGCGAAGGGCAGGCATTCCTGCCCGCCGGTACTTCGACTCCTACCCGGGACGCTAGCATTCTCGGCGCGGTATTTGAAGACGTCTGTGCGGACGCGTCCCGGCAGGCTCGAAGGCCCGCAAGAGTTGCCACGGAGGCGAGGAATTTGCGACCTTCAGGTTTGTCGTTAACGCGATGGTAACGACAACCTCTCACTGTCGAGGGTTAGGCACTTTCCCGATTCGAAGCGACGATGACACCGGCAGAGCAAACCCGACCCGAGCAGGCCGAGCGCAGAACCGCCGATCGCCATCCTCCGGACGAGGCGATCGGCATCGAGCTGCTGGCCGATGGGCGGCGCTTGCGCGGCATTGTCCGCGACGTTTCCGTAAAGGGCATGAAGCTGGCTCTCGGCGAATTCGATTCGGAAAGCTGGCCGGAGGGCTGGGCGGCCGGCTGCCCCGTCGGCAGCCGGGTCCTGATCGAGCATCCGGTAGCCGGGACCTTCCGCGGCGTCTGCATCTGGAGCCAGGGGCGCGAGCTTGGCATCGAGCTCCTCGAGCCGACGCGCGAGATCGAGCGCGTCCTCCAGTGCATCTGCCTGCTGATCGGGCCGCCCAGCTCGAGCCAGCCGCGCTAGCTGCTGCAGCCGCCTGCGGGCGGTCTCTTGCTCGTCCGGGGCGCCTCCGGCACCTCCCGCTCCCCGCTCGCGGTGCCGACCTCCCCCTCGCGGTGGCGCCGCCCCGACAAGCCGGTCCAGAAGCCGTTCATGAGCGCCGCAATGCCTGTTCCGAGGCGCGTAGCGGCGGTCGGCGTCGAGCCGGCTTCCTGCCTCATCGGAACAGCCGCCTGAGCGAGCCCGTGCCGGGCGAGGTACTGCTGGTGGCCGTCCTCGGCGCGCCAGAAATCGCCGGCCCGCTCGATCGTCGTGGCGATCCGACGGCGGTGCCGGCCCGAGTCGGCCAGGGCCTGCCGGCTGGCCTCGGCGGCGGCGCGCTGTTCCTCGTCCCCGACGAAGAGGACGCTGCGGTACTGGGTGCCGCGGTCCCGGCCCTGGCGGTTCACCTGGGTCGGGTCGTGGAGCTGCCAGAACAGGGCGAGCAGGGCGTCGTAGGAAATGCGCTCGGGATCGAAGGTCACCTGCACCGTCTCGGCGTGGCCGGTGGCGCCGCTGCAGACCTGGCGGTAGGTCGGATTGGGCGTGGTCCCGCCCATGTAGCCGACGGCCGTCCCGGTCACACCCGGCTGCTGGGCGAAGGCCTCCTCGACGCCCCAGAAGCAGCCCGCCGCGAAATGCCCCCGTGCCATCTTCCCGAGCCTCACAGCAGGTGGCGGGCCGCGACCATCAGGAACAGCATCGGCAGCGACAGCACCAGGTTGATCCGGGTGCCGGCGAGCGCGCGCCGGGCGGCGAGGACCCGCCGGTCCGGCTCGCCCCCCGCCAGGCCGACCGCAATGCGCTGCTCGGGCCAGATGAACAGCCAGAGGTTCGCGATCATGAGGATCGCCAGCCATATGCCGAGGCCGATGGCGGCGTGGCGCGCGACCGCGAAGCCCTCGATGGCGCCCAGGCTCAGCGCCTGCGCCAGGTAGCCCTCGAGCCCGGCCAGCAGCAGTCCGGTGGCGGCGACCGCCAGTCCGGCCCAGCGCATCCAGAGGACGACGGCCGGGCCGAGAATCTTGGCGACACCCGGGCGGACCTCCTCGGGCAGGCGCGGCATGATCGGCAGCAGCACCAGGTTGACGTACCAGAGCAGGCCGACCAGCAGGATGCCGGCGCCGATGTGCAGCCAGCGCACGGCGAAGGACCAGAAAGCGCCCGACCCGAGGTCCGGCGCCGCGGCGCCCGGCAGGGCGAAGGCGAGCAGCGGCACGACCAGCAGCAGGCCGAGCAGCAGGCTGCGCACCGGCGACTTCAGGATGGTGTCCATCGCGGCTTCTCCTCGGGACCGCCTGGCGCCGGCGGGAGGCGTCGCTCGGCGTCGAAGCGCCGGCCGGTTCGGCTTGCCCGCGTCCCGCGTTGGGCCTATCTGGCTTGTACCCCTTCGCAGCGCCTCTTGCCAACGGCGGCCTCTTGCCCGATCTCCCGCGCCTTTCCTACTGCGCCGCCCTGGCGCGCCGCCACGATCCCGACCGCTACGCTGCCGCGCTCTTCGCGCCGCCCGCGCGGCGCGAGACGCTGTTCGCGCTGCTCGCCTTCAACCACGAGGTCGCCAAGACCGCCGAGGTCGTCTCCGAGCCCCTGCTCGGCCAGATCCGCCTGCAGTGGTGGGAGGAGGCGCTCGAGGCGCTGTTCGCCGGCCGCGCCCGGGGCCACGAGGTGCTGGAGGCCCTGGCGCCTGCGATCGCCGCCGGCGGCCTGCCGCGCGCCGCCTTCGCGCGCATCCTCGAGGCGCGCCGCGGGGACCTGGAGCCGGGGCCGCCGCCCGACCTCGACAGCCTGGAGCGCTACTGCGACGACAGCTCGGCGGCGCTGCTCGAGCTCGAGCTGGCCGCGCTCGGCGCCGAGGACGAGGGCGCGCGCCTGGCGGCGCGCCAGCTCGGCATCGCCTGGGCGCTGGTCGGCCTGCTGCGCGCGCTGCCCTTCCACGCCCGACTGAAGCGGCTCTACCTGCCGGGCGACCACCTGGCCGCCGCCGGCGTCGCGCCGGAGCAGGTCTTCGCCTTCGCGCCTTCGGAGGCGCTCTCGGGCGTGGTCATGCGGATTGCGGGGCGCGCGGCGGAGCGCCTGGCCGAGGCCGAGCCGGCGGTGCGGCGGCTGCCCCGGCAGGCGCGGGCGCCGCTGCTGATCGCGGCACCGGCGCGCCGCTACCTGCGGCGGCTCGCCGCCGCCGGCTACGATCCCTTCGATCCGGCGGTCGCGGCGGACCTGCCGCAGCGCGCCTGGCTGATGGCCTGGGCGCTGGCCACGCGACGCTGCTGACGGTCGGGCGTCCCGCTCAGGCGCCCAGGTAGTCGGGCAGCGGCGTGCCCAGCGCCTCGGCGATGCGAACGGCGGTGCCCCGCTCGGTCTCGGTGAAGCCGCCGTCGGCTCGGCACAGCGCGATGCAGAGCTTGAGCAGAAGGATCGCCGCCTCCTGGTCGTCGGCGATGCGCCGGATCGACGCCAGCGCCTCCGCCTCGCCGGCCTCGCGGTCGCCGACCAGCGCCTCGACGAAGTCGTTGAAGCGGTTGACCGCCTCGTGCGGGTCGAAGGCCTGGAGCTCCTTCAGGCAATCGAGCATCTGGTCGAGGCGCATGCGCTCGGAGAAGCTGACCTTGCCGTCGGCGGTCGCGACCAGGGCGCAGGCCGCCATGGTGGCTTCCATGAAGGGGCGGTGCCGGGTCCGCTCGTTCTGCTGGCGCAGGGCGTCCCGCAACTGGCCGATTATCGACATGCGGCCCTGGTCCCCCTTGGCTGTGCGGGCGCGGGACCTGTCCCGCCGCCGTGGTTGCAGGTGCCGCCGCTACTCCGCGGCGGCCCGGGCCCGGCCGAGCCAGGCGTCGAGGTCAGCGAGCGCGCGCTCCCCGTAGGCCGCCTTGCGCTCGCTCTTCTTGAGCTTGCGGCCGAGCGGCGGCAACAGCCCGAAGTTGACGTTCATCGGCTGGAAGGTCTCGGACTCGGCGCCGCCGGTGATATGGCCGAGCAGTGCCCCCAGCGCGGTCGTCGCCGGCGGCGGCGTCGACTCCCGGCCCTGCCGCTCGGCGGCCGCGAAGCGCCCGGCCAGCAGGCCGATCGCCGCCGATTCGACGTAGCCCTCGACGCCGGTGATCTGCCCGGCGAAGCGCAGCCGCGGCTCGGCCTTCAGGCGCAGGCGGCCGTCGAGCAGTTTCGGCGAGTTGATGAAGGTGTTGCGGTGGATGCCGCCGAGACGCGCGAACTCGGCCCGCTCCAGGCCGGGGATCGTGCGGAAGGCGGCGACCTGGGCGCCGTGCTTCAGCTTGGTCTGGAAGCCGACCAGGTTGTAGAGCGTGCCCAGCGCGTTGTCCTGGCGCAGCTGGACCACGGCGTAGGGCTGGTGGCCGGTGCGCGGGTCGGTCAGGCCGACCGGCTTCATCGGGCCGTAGCGCAGCGTCTCTGGGCCGCGCTCGGCCATGACCTCGATCGGCAGGCAGCCCTCGAAATAGGGCGTGTCCTGCTCCCACGCGTGGAAGGGCGTCTTCTCGCCGGCGATCAGGGCGGCGACGAAGGCCTCGTACTCGGCCTTGGTCAGCGGGCAGTTAATGTAGTCCCGCCCGCCGCCCTTGTCGTAGCGGGACTGGAACCAGGCGACCGAGAGGTCGACCGAGTCCTTGTGGACGATCGGGGCGATGGCGTCGAAGAAGGCCAGGTGGTCCTCGCCCGACAGCGCCAGCACCGCCTCGCTCAGTGCCGGCGAGGTCAGCGGGCCGGTCGCGACGATCACGCTGTCCCATGCCGCGGGCGGCAGGCCGGCGACCTCCTCGCGCTCGATCGCGACCAGCGGCTCGGCCTCCAGCGCCGCCGTCACCGCCTCGGCGAAGCCGTCCCGGTCGACCGCCAGCGCCCCGCCGGCCGGCACCTTGTGGCGGTCGCCGCAGGCCAGGATCAGCGAGCCGCAGCGGCGCATCTCCTCGTGCAGCAGGCCGACGGCGTTGCTGCGCCAATCGTCCGAGCGGAAGGAGTTGGAGCAGACCAGCTCGGCCAGCCGGTCGGTCTCGTGCGCTGCCGTCTTGCGCCGCGGGCGCATTTCGTGCAGCACCACCGGCAGGCCGGCACGCGCGATCTGCCAGGCGGCCTCGCTGCCGGCCAGGCCGCCGCCGACGACATGGATCGGGCCCGGGTCGATGGCACCTGGGTGCTGGGCAGGGATCGTGGTCATGGGCGCAGATAACCAAGGGCCGGGCAGCGGCGCAAGCCGTCTCGCGGCGGCCGGGCGAGCCTGCCTGCTGCTGGTGCTCGGCCTCGGCCTGACCCTGCTGCCCGCCGCCGCGCGCGCCGAGGGCGATCTGCCGGGTCTGGCGGCCCTGGAGACGCGCGGCGCGGCCACCGCCGGGCTGGTCGTCGACCTGGAGCGGCAGCGGGTCCTGGCCGCGCGGGGCGCCGACCGCGCGCTGATCCCGGCCTCGACGGTCAAGCTGGCGACCGCCAGCCTGGCGCTGCAGACCTGGGGGCCGGCGCACCGCTTCACGACCGCGGTGCTGCGCCGCGGGCCGCTCGAGGACGGCGTGCTGCGCGGCGACCTGGTGCTGCGCGGAGGCGGCGATGCCTCGCTGACCGCACCGGACTTCTGGCGCCTGGCCCTCGACCTGGCCCAGCGCGGCCTGCGCCGGGTTGAGGGCGACCTGGTGGTGGACGAGAGCCTGTTCGGCCGCCTGGCCTGCACGATCGAGGACCGCTGCGAGGCCGAGGCCGCCAGCGCCCACGCCTTCGACGCACCGCTCACCTCGACGCCGGTCGACTACAACACCCTGGCCCTGACCCTGGTCGCCGGCGCGCAGCCCGGCGAGGCGGCGCGGCTCATCCCGCAGCCCTTCGTGCCGCCCTTCCTCCCGCCGGGCCTGGCGATCGAGGGCGGCGTCGCCACCGCCGCCGGCCCGGCGCGCCTGACCCTGGAGCGGACCAGCGCCGGCGGCATCGATCGCCTGCGCATCGCCGGCCAGCTGCCGCCCGGCGAGACCCTCACGCTCTACCGATCGCTGGGCGAGCCGGCGCTCCACGCCGGCCGGCTGTTTCACGCCTTCCTGGCGCAGGCCGGCGTCGCGGTCGCCGGCGCGGTCCGGGTCGAATACCTGCCGGTCGCGCCCGCCGAGCCGCTGCTCGACCACCAGGGCGCCGAGCTGGCGCGCGCGCTCGACCTGATGCTCGGCTACTCGAACAACCTGCTGGCCGACACCCTGGCTCTCAACCTGCTGGGCGCGCTGCGCCCCGGCTCCGCGCCAGACCTGCCCGCCGCCGGGGCGCTGCTCGGTGAGTACCTGGCCGGAGCGGCCGCCGGCTCGGCCTTCCCGGCGCCGCCGGCCACGCCGCCGCCGCTGTTGCGCGACGGCAGCGGCCTCGATCCCTCGGCCCGCCTGAGCCCGCGCCAGCTGGTCCAGCTGCTCGAGCGGGACTACCGGCAAGCGGCGACCTTTCCGACCCTGGTCGGCGCGCTCATCGTGCCGGCCCACGGGCCCCAGCGCAGCCTGCCGGCGCCGCCGGGCGGGCAGGGCGCGGCCGCCTGGGACGAGCGCCTGATGGTCAAGAGCGGCGGCCTCAGCGAACCGGTCTCGGTGACCTCGCTGGCCGGCTACTTCCGCTTCGCGGACGGCGGCTGGGGCGCCTTCGCCTTCCTCGTCAACGGCGCGCCCGGACACCCGATCGCGCGCGGCGAGGCGTTTTCTGCTATGCGAAGGGATCTGACAGCCTATTGGACGCGTTGATGCCTCGCGCCAACGGGACTTCTCGGGGGAATCCATGACACGTGCTCTGATTCACGCCGCCGCCCTGGGCGCCGCCGTCCTGCTGCTCACGGGCGCGGCGCAGGCCAAGGAGCCTTCGGCGAGCTGCACCTCCTCGGTCAAGGAGGCCGGCACCGGCGGCTACTTCTCGCTCTCGGTCGAGAACGATGTCGTCGGCGGCACCGACCGCGACTACACGACCGGGACCCACATCTCCTACCTGTCGGACGAGCTCGACTGCACGAACTTCGCGCGCAGCCTGGGCAGCGTGCTGCCCTTCTTCGATGCCGACCGCGAGCTGCGCTACCAGGTCGGCGTCGGCCAGATCTACTTCACCCCGGAGGACACGCTGGCCACCGAGCTGGTCCGCGACGACCGACCCTATGCCGGCTGGCTCTATGCCAGCTTCGGCCTGGTCTCCTACAACGACGCGACGCCGACCGAGATCGGCCAGATGGAGACGCTGAACATCGACATCGGCGTGGTCGGCCCCTGGGCGCTGGCCGAGGAGATGCAGAACTCCTTCCACCAGTTGATCGGCGCCGACGAGTCGGACGGCTGGAGCAACCAGCTCGGCAACGAGCCCGGCGTCGCCGTCAGCTACTCGACCAAGTGGCGGGTGATCTACGAGCCGATCGAGGACACCAACTTCGGCGTCGACTTCATGCCGCACATCGGCGCCACGGTCGGCAACGTGCTGACCGATGCCGCAATCGGCGGCACGGTGCGCATCGGCACCGGCCTCGATCGCGATTTCGGGCCGCCGCGCATCCGCCCGGCGGTGCCGGGGTCGAGCTACTTCTCCGAGGGCGGCTTCGACACCTACCTCTTCGCCAGCATCGAGGGCCGCGCCGTCGGCCGCGACATCTTCCTCGACGGCAACACCTTCCGGGACAGCCATTCGGTCGACAAGGAGTACTTCGTCGGCGACCTGCAGCTCGGCATCGCCGTGATGTTCGACAAGTGGCGTGTCAGCTACACCCACGTCACCCGCTCGCCGCAGTTCCAGGGCGACGAATGGTCGACCTTCGGCAGCCTGGCGCTCTCCTTCAACGTCGGCTTCTGAGAGGGCTCTGCGCTCGGGACGCGACGAGACGGCTACCTCTTCCCCCGGGAAGTGTGCTAGGGATGCCGCCGCCGACGGCGCTGGGCCGTCGCGTTCAAGGAATCTCCGACATGAAGATCGTGGGCAAGGCGCTGCTGGTCGGCGCATGTCTGCTGTGGAGCGCTTCGGCCCAGGCCGGCGCGCAGGACTTCCAGCTGCTCAACGAGACCGGCTACCAGATCGACTACGTCTACCTCTCCGCGGTCGACGAGCAGGACTGGGAAGAGGACGTCATGGGCGAGGACGCCCTGCCGACCGGCGAGGCCGTCGACATCGAGTTCGCCGGCGGCGACGACCGCTGCCTGTGGGACCTCAAGGCGATCTACAACGACGGCGACGAGGCCGTCTGGGGCGGCATCGACCTCTGCCGGATCGCGCGCATCACGCTCTACTACAACAGCAGCGAAGCCAGGACCTGGGCGGTCACGGAGTAGGCGCAGGCTCCGCCGCGAGGGGCCTTGTCCAACGCGTCGGTTCAAGCTCGTCGGAAAGGTGGGCGTGGCACGGCCCGACTACGTCAGGGCCTTCTCGACCCGTTCCACGCCGTCCCAATCGCCGGCCCAATCGCCGGCCGCTTCCGTGCGCAGGCGACAGCGCTCTTCGAAGCCACGGCTGACGGCGTCGTCCGGGCAGTGCCGGACGGAGGCCGCGAACAGGGCCGCGGCGGCGGACCAGCGGCCCTCGCAGTAGAGCGCCACCGCCCGCTCGAAGTCGTCACGTCCGGCCAGCAGCCGCTCTCGCAGCAACTCGGGCAGTGCGTCGAGGCATTCGAAGACCGCCAGGGGCGCGTCGCGTCCCGCCACCCGGACCTGCCCCAGGCTCCGCAGGGCGACGGCCTCGGGCGTACTTAGCCCTTCCTGCGCGTCGCCGCTGAGCAGCAGGGTCGCACCGAAGTGCTTGGTCAGCTCCTCGACGCGCGCGGCGACGTTGACGGTGTCGCCCATCACGCTGCACTGCAGGTGATCGGGGTCGCCAATCGTGCCCAGGATGACGGCGCCGCTGTGTATGCCGAGGCCGAAGCGCAGCGGCGGCAGCGCGCCGCGGTGGCGATTGTAGCCCTGCAGGCCGCGGCTCATGGCCACGGCGCCGTGCAGGGCGTCCTCGGCGCTGCCCGGAAACAGGGCGAGCAGGCCGTCGCCGAAGTAGTTGGCGACGAACCCGCGGTTCGCCGCGATGCCGGGCTGGACGTGGGCCAGGTAGCGGTTGACCAGCTCGATCGTGCGCTTCGGGCCGATCTCGGCCGACAGGCGCGTGAAGCCGCGCAGGTCGGCAAACAGCACGCTCATCGGCCGCTCGCGCGCCTCGTTCAGGTTGACGCCCACGATGCTGTCGAAGCCGAGGCTCGACAGGATCTGTTCCGGCACGAAGCGGCGGTTCGCCTCGGTCAGCCGGACCTGAGCGTCGAGAGCCTCCTGCGTGCTCCGATGGAGGCGGGCATTCTCGAGCGCGACCGCGGCCTCCGCTGCCAAGGCCTCTGCCAACTCGACCCGGTCGGGCCGGAAGGCGCCGCGGGCGATCTCGTTCTCCAGGTACATGACCCCGACGGTCCGGCCGCGCCGCGAGACGCAGACGGCGAGGATGGCGCGCACGCGGCTTCGGAGGACGTGGGGATCGGCGGCGGTGAGTTCGTCTCTCGCGGCATCCTGGACCACCACCGTGCGCTGCGTCCTGAGCGCCAGCTCCACGATGCCACGCGCGACCGCCGGGCAGTCGTCGAGCGCGACGCCGGACTGCTGCGACTGCGCGTCGTCCCGCGCCTCGATCTCGATCCTGGGGCTGTCGTCCTTGTCGAGCAGGATCATCAGGCCGCGGTCGGCGTTGGCCGCGCGCAGGGTCGTGTGCATCAGCCGGCCGAGCAGTACGTCGTCGTCGAGCTCGCTGGAGATCGCGCCGACCGCCTCGATCAGGCTCTTCAGGTCGAGCTCGCCGGTCCCGCCGCCCTCCTCGGGGAGGGCGAACCTCGCCTGCGGCCCGGCTCCGGCCAGAGTTCCCGCCCCGTACCGCAGTGCCCGCGCCGCGGCCGGCGCGCCCCAGCTCTCGAAGTGGCCGCCGGCGCGCCAAGCGGCGAGCTCGGCCGAATGGGCGTCGCCCAGCTGCGAGAAGAGCTCGGCAATCCGCCGCTCGGCCAGAGCCTGATAGAGCGGCGCACCGCCGCTCGCCGCCTCGCCGACCGCGCGGTGCAGGGTCACGATGGCGTCGTTGGCTCGGCCGCGCCGCAGCAGATCCTCCGCATCCAGGAGCGAGAGCCTGTGGGACAGGTTGGCGGGGGCGTGGCGGGCCCACCTGCGGACGCGCCGCGCCTGGCGGCGAGCGAGGCGCAGCGACGCGGCGCCGCCGTGTCCGGCGGCGAGGCGATAGGCGTTGAGGCCTCGGAAGAAGGCCAGACCGGGCACCAGGACCTGGCCGACGATGTTGGCCTCCCAGCGCGCCGCCAGCTCGAAGCGCCGCTCGGCCCGCTCGTAGCGCCCGGCGAGATGGTCGAGGATGCCGGCCGCCAGGGAGGCGATCGCGATCTGCACGCCGTTGCGGGTGAGCTCGAAGCCCGGCAGTTGCGCAGGGTAGTCGAACCAGCTGCCCGCCAGCTCGTCGGGCAGCTCCTGGGCGCGCAGCGCTTCGAAGAGCTGAACCCAGGCGAGGAAGCTCGCCTGCACGTGCGGCTTGTGGCTCGCCGCGATATAGCGCACGACCTCCTCGTGGCGCCGGTCGGCCTCGAGCGGGGTGCCGGCAAGAAACTCGGTGTAGAGCAGCACCCCGCCGCAGTAGACGGCACTCTCCTCGTCGCCCGCGTCGCGGTTCAGGCGCCAGTCCTCCAACAGCCCGGCCGAGACCCGGGCCAGGGGCTCCTTCCAGTGCCTGACGAAGGCGCCGACGACGAAGCGTGCCCTCGCCTCCTCGGCGCCGCCGTAGCGGCGGCCGAGCGTCGTTGCGAGCTGGCCGAAGCGGTAGCCCGTCTCGATGCGGCCGAGCACGCCGCAGAGGACCAGCGCCCACACGGCGAGGCCGTAGGGCGAAGCGGGGTTGAGGCCTCGCTCGATCGAGAGCCTGGTGCAGGTGATGCCGATCAGCGGCAGCAGGGCCGGCTCGGCGAAGTAGGCCGCGCCGGCCGCCTGGGCCAGCAGGTTCACCGCCTCGCGCAGCGCCGGGTCCTGGCATTCCGGCAGATCCTCCAGCGCTTCGGGGGTCTTGCCGGCCTGCGCCCGAAGCACCCGTGCGACGGCGTACAGGAGGTGGTAGGGGCGTGGCCGGCGCGGCAGCGAGACGCCCAGCTCCCGGGCCACCTCGACGCAGATGTCGACGGCTTCCTCGTAGCGGGTCTCGGTGGACAGGAATCGGATCCGCAGCCCGTGCATCCGCGCCGCGTCCACCGGGTCGTGCACCTGCTCCAGGACGTGCCGGGCCAGGGCCTCCAGCCGCTCCGTATCGCCGAGCGCGAAGGCGCACTCCGCGAGCGCCAGGTGGATGCCGAGCGTGGTCTCGTAGGCTTCGCCCCAGGCATCCTCCGGCAGCAGCGCCAGCGCGACCTCCAGCTGGCTGCGGGCGGTCTCGAAGGCCAGTCCACGCAGCGCCTTGCGGCCGGCCCGCAGCCCGAGCTGCGCATGGTCGAGGCGCTCCCCCGCGTCGGAAATCAACGCGACGCCCCCGGCGAGATGGTTGAACAGCTCGACGACGTCGGCCTCGATCTCCTCCGGCGACAGGCTGCGCAGCAATAGCCGGCCGATGCGCAGATGGCGCTCCGCCCGCTGCCGCTCGTCGAGTCGCTGGTGGACCGCCTGGCGAACCTGGTCGTGCTGGAATCGGTAGCGCGCGGTGTCGAAGCCGTCCGCTTCCTCCGGATCCAGCTGCCAGGCGGCCAGCGCCTCGAAGGACTTGTACGCGCTGCCGAGCGGCAGGAGCAGGCCGGCGGTCACGGCCGGTCCCAGATCCGCCGCCGCCTCGCTCTGCCGGATTTCGTGGACTCGCGCCAGGGTGCGCAGGTCGAAGGCGCTGCCGATGCAGGAGGCGGACTCCAGCAGCTCCAGCGTGCGCGCCGGCAGGCCGCCGAGGCGCGCGGTCAGGAAGCTGGCGAGGTCGTCGGGAACGCCGCTCTGCGGCAGCTGCTCCAGCGCGAGCCGCCAGCGGCCGAGCGTGCGGTCGAATCCGAAGCAGCCGCGCTCGTGCAGCGCCCCCAGCAGCTCGCGGGCGAAATAGGCGTTGCCGGCTGAGACGCGATGGACATGCTCGGCCAGTGCCCCGATCGCCTCGCCCTCTGCGTGCAGCGCGTCGCCGACCAGTTCAGCGATCTCGCTGGCCGACAGTGGGCCGAGCTCGATCTGCAGCACCGACTCGACCTCGCCGGACATCTGCTCGAGGGCGCGCCGCGACGGGTGGCCTGCCGCAAGCTCATTCGAGCGATAGCCGATGACGATCATCAGATGGCGCAGCCCCGGCTCCTTCGCCAGCGCCTCGAGCAGGTTCAGCGACGCCGGATCGGCCCACTGCAGGTCGTCGAGAAAGAGCAGGAGCGGGGCCTGCTCGTCGGCGAAGACGCCGAGGAAGCGTGCCACGACGCCGTTGAAGCGGCGCGCGGCCTCGGCCGGCGCCACCGGATCGATATCGGGCTGTTCGCCGACGAGGGCGTGCAGCTCCGGCAGCACGTCGGTCAGCAGTCGTCCATGGCGCCCGAGCGCCGCCTGCAGGGTCCGCCGGCGCGGCTCGAGCCTGGCCTCGCCTTCCGCGAGTTCCCGGCGCAACAGGGACCGGACGGCCTCGACGAACGGGAGGTAGGGCTGGTCGCGCTTGAACTGGTCGAACTTGCCGGCGGCAAGGCGGCCGCCGTGGCTCGCCACCGGCCCCCGCAGTCTCCCGACCAGGGCGGTCTTGCCGATGCCGCTCGGTCCCGCGACGCAGGCCAGCGTCCGCCTGCCGCGGCAGGCCTCTGCCCAGGCGGCCTCGAGGCTGGCGATGTCCGGGTCCCGTCCGTAGAGGCGGTCCGGCAGGCGAAACAGCGGCGAGACGTCGTCGGTGCCGAGCGCGAAGGGCCGCACGGTGCCGGAGCGCTCGAACTCCGTCGCGCAGCGCTCGAGATCGCGCAGCAGGCCGGCCGCGCTGGCGTAGCGTTCCTCGACGTTCTTGCGCAGCAGCCGCTCCACGATCGCGCAGAAGGGCGCGGGCAGCGCCGGGCGCAGCAGGGACAGGAGCGGCGGCGCCAGGGCGACCTGGGCGTGAACCAAGCTCGCGGCGTCCTGCTGCTCGAAAGGCAGGCGCCCGCTGGCGAGCTCGAACAGCGTGATTCCCAGACTGTAGAGATCGGCGCGATCGTCGACCGGGCTGTCGAGCCGGCCGCACTGCTCCGGAGACAGGTAGGCCAGTGTGCCTTCGATCTGGCGCAGCGTCGGGGTCGCGCCGAGCTCACGCCTAAGCCGTGTGCCCACGTCCAGGTCGATGAAGCGCGCCGAAGCCTTCTGCTCGTCGACCACCAGGTGGGCCGGCGTCACGTCGCGGTGCAGGATGCCGGAGGCGTGCAGCCGGGCCAGCGCACGCGCGAGCGCCGGTGCCAGGTGGATCAGCGGCGCGAGCCGCAGGCCGCCGGGCGGTATCACCCTCGCCAGGACCGTCGCCCCCGGATCCTCGTAGACCAGGCCGACGCCGCCCCCCGGCAGGCGCAGGATCTCGAGCGGACGCGCGACGCTCAGCGGATCGGCCTGCCGGCCGAGATCGAAGGCGAGCTGGCAGCGGGCGATCTGCCGGGGGCTGGTGCCCGGACCCCGCGGCAAGCGCAGGAGCACCGGGCGGCCGTCGGCCGAACGGGCGCGCAGGAGGATCCGGGCCGTATCCTCGTGGAGCACTTCCTTGCGATCGTAGCCCGGCAGTTCCATGGCAAAGCCCCGTCCTGCCTCGCTCCTGCCGCGCCTCCGGCGTCAGTACTGGATCGACTGGGGTATCGTGCGGTCGTAGGGGACCGGGGGGTCGGCGGCGGGATCGGCGCGCAGCGGCATGAAATGACGAAGCGCCGGGTCGCGGCTGACCTCGAGGAGCCGCGCGTGGAAGTCGGTCACCGCCGCCTGCAGGTCCGGCTCCGTGAAGGCGTAGTAGGTCTCGTCGAGGTTGGGCGGAATCGCCCAGGTCTGGAAGAACAGGTGCTGGCAGAGCGCGGCTCGGGCGACGTCGTCGCCGTTGAATATCTCGCCGCTGCGCACCGGCGCCTCGTCCTTGCTGCGCGGCGGCGGCCGGCGGATGCGCAGGCACTTCTCGATCGGCTCGATCTGGTTGCTGAAGCTGGCGTGGTCCCCGCCGTGCGCGACCGAGGCGTTCCAGATGTAGATCGCCATGGTCTCGGCCAGGACATCCGCATCCAGAATCTCCCGCTCCTCCGGGAAGCCGAGGACGTGGGTATGATTGTAGCGGGCCCAGCGGCGCACGTACTCCGTCAGGCCGGCCTGCAGGATATGGCTGGCGACCGTGCGGCAGAACGGCAGGAATGCCCGCTCGTAGTAGGCGGCCAGCCACCGGCCGTAGTCCGACTCGAAGCCCATCGCCGGCCGCCTGTAGGAGAAGGGGGGATAGGCGTTGCCGTAGTCGGCCTCGGGCAGGCCGCGATAGCCGGCTCCGAACAGCAGCTTGAGATTGTAGGCATTCGCCGTCAGGGGGTCGAAGCGGGTGCCCTGGGCGTTGTTGTTCACCACCGACTCCGCGCTCTCCAGCACGGCGTTGTCGAGCGAGAGCGAGTAGCTGGCGTGCGGCGTCAGCAACTGGAACAGCGGATGCGCCATCGGCACCGAGGTCTTGGTGATGGCATTGACCGAGTCCATCGGAAAATGCAGAGCCGGATGCACCACGAACAGCACGTGGTAGGCGGCGCCCTGCAGGGCGTAGAGCATCGCCAGGCCCCAGGACGCGTCACCCGGCTCCACGTAGAGCGGCTCGTCCCGATGTATCTGTATGCAGAGGCAGTTGCGCTGGCCGTCCGGTCGCTCGCGGATGAACAGCTTGGTCGGGGCGCAGTAGGTGCCTGGGATCGGCTTGACCAGGTCCATGGCGCTGAAGTCGTACTTCCACCACCTGTCCTGTCCGAAGTCGAGGCCGGCGGTGCAGCGCGCCCTGTCCGCCTCGGTCAGCGGCAGCAGGAAGCGGGTGTAGAGCGTCGAGAAGAGAATCTCCTCGAACCGCTCGCGCGTCGGCCCGGTCCAGTCCCGATGGGCGGCCGCGTACTGTCCAGCGATCGGCGGGTAGCCGATGCGGCCTTGGATGTAGCGCGCGCCGATGGTCCCGTTGAACAGCAGCGCTTCCATCGGCGGGATGTTCAGGACCTCGTCGGCGCACTGTGTCGGATGCGACGGCGAGGGCTGCGGCCAAGGCCCCTTGCGGGCATAGAGGAACTGGTCCGGAAGCTCGAGATCCATCGTCGGCTAACCTCCGCAGGTCGTGCCCGCACGCTCGAGGCCTGCGGCGGCACACTCCGCGAGCCCGACGGCGACCGGCCGAGCCCGGCAGCGCGCTCAACGCGCCTGGCGGTCGGCCGAACTGCCCGACGACAATCGTTGGGCGATATTGTGTCAGCTCTGTGTCGGCGCGACACCGGAGCAAGGGTCGGCGTCGGCGCGCCCACGCCCCCCGGGCTCGGGACGAAGCGAAGCCGATGGGCCCGCCGGCGCCGCCGGAGATGACCGAGCCGGCACCGGCAGCGCCGGTAACGGCGCGCTTGACGGTGCGAGCGCCGGCCGGCCTGTGCGGCCGGCCGTCGAAAGGTCGGATGCGAGCCGAGCCTGGCGCGTCCTACTCGGCCGCCTGGGCGGCCGGGACGGCCAGGGCGTAGGCCTCCTGGATCTCCTCGAAACCCTTGAGGGCGAAGGCGCCGAGGCGGCGCAGGGGGCGGTCGAGGCAGCCGGCGACGGCCGCCGAGAGCACGATCGGCGGCTCCAGGTCGCGGGCCAGCGGGCCGAGGCGCGCGACCAGGTTGACCGCAGGGCCGATCACCGTGAAGTCGAGCCGGTCGGCGGCGCCGACGTTGCCGTACATGACCTCGCCGGAATGGATCGCGATGCCGGCGCGCAGGCGCGGCAGGCCCTGGTCGAGGATCGTCTCGTTGAAGGCCTCGAGGCGCTCGATCGCCTGCTCGGCGGCCTGCAGCGCGCGGCCGCTGGCGTAGGGGCAGCCGAGCTGGCCGGTCGGCGTCGGGAACACCGCCAGCACCGAATCGCCGATGAACTTCAGGATCTCGCCGTCATGCTCGCGCACCGGCCCGCACATGGCGTCGAAATAGCCGTCGAGCAGGGCGATCACCCGGTCCAGCGGCAGGCGGTTCGACAGCTCGGTGAAGTTGCGCAGGTCGGACATCCAGACCACGGCGTCGATGCGCCGGCCCTGGCCGCGCCGGATGTCGCCCTGCAGCACCTGGCGGCCGGCCTGGGGGCCGAGATAGGTGTCGAGCAGCAGCCGCGTCGTACGCTTGGTCTCGGCCAGCTCGAGCAGGCCGCCGAAGGGGGTCAGCAGGGCGTCGAGCAGGGCCAGGGCGGCGGCGCTGAAGCCGGCGGGATCCTTGGTCGCGAAGGAGATCGCCATCGGGTGGGTGCCGGAGTAGCGCACCGGCCGGATTGTGTAGTCGCAGTAGCCCTCGGCGGCGAGGTCCTCGAGGATCGGGTAGTCGAGCTCGGCCTCGGGGCCGGTCAGGCGCCGGCGCAGCGCCGGGCCGCCCTCGTAGATCGGCTTGACCGGGCTGCGCAGGAACAGCGGGTTGTTGGTGACGCCGTGCAGCCGGTCCTGCTCGACCGCGCCGCCGGCATCGGAATGCCACAGCAGGGTGCGGGCGGCGAACTGGGGGTGCAGCTGGCGCACGTGCAGGCTGGCCCGGTCGATCGGGATGCCGATCGCGCGCAGCTGCTGGCAGAAGCCGCCGAAGAAGAAGGAGGGGCGCGGCAGCAGCGGCCCGGCTTCCCGGTACAGCCAGGTCAGCACGCGGCGCAGGTCGCGCCGACCGGCTTCGGTGAGGCCTTCGGGGTCGTCCAGCAGGTCGGTCATGGTCGTCGTCCAGAGACGTGGGGCCGCGGGCGCCGGCGGCAAACGACGGTTGCAGCGGCCGAGAGCCGACATTCCTGCCGGCGCGGCCGTCGCGTCAAGCCCGCTTCCGCCCGCCGGCGAGCGCCGGCAGGTAGGGGGCGAGGAAGGCGCCGGTGTGGCTCTCCGGCACGGCGGCGACCTGTTCGGGCGTGCCCTGGGCGACGATGCGGCCGCCGCCGTCGCCGCCGTCCGGGCCGAGATCGAGGACCCAGTCGGCGGTCTTGATGACCTCCAGGTTGTGCTCGATGACGACCACCGTGTTGCCCTGCTCGACCAGCGCCTGGAGCACCTCCAGCAGCTTCTTCACGTCCTCGTAGTGCAGGCCGGTGGTCGGCTCGTCGAGGATGTAGATGGTCTTGCCCGTCGAGCGGCGCGACAGCTCCTTGGCCAGCTTGACGCGCTGCGCCTCGCCGCCCGAGAGCGTCGTCGCCGGCTGGCCGACCTTGACGTAGCCCAGGCCGACCCGCTCCAGGGTCTCCAGCTTGGTGCGGATCACCGGCACGGCGCGGAAGAACTCGGCGCCCTCCTCGACTGTCATGTCCAGGACGTCGGCGATCGAGCGGCCCTTGAAGGTCACCTCCAGGGTCTCGCGGTTGTAGCGCTTGCCCTTGCAGACGTCGCAGGTGACGTAGACGTCGGGCAGGAAATGCATCTCGATCTTGATGACGCCGTCGCCCTGGCAGGCCTCGCAGCGCCCGCCCTTGACGTTGAAGGAGAAGCGGCCGGGCTTGTAGCCGCGCTGGTTGGCCTCGGGCAGGCCGGCGAACCAGTCGCGGATCGGCCCGAAGGCGCCGGTGTAGGTCGCCGGGTTGGAGCGCGGCGTGCGGCCGATCGGCGACTGGTCGATGTCGATGATCTTGTCCAGGAACTCGATGCCCTCGACCGCCTCGTGGGGGGCCGGCACCTCGCGGGCGTTGTGCAGGCGCCGCGCCAGGGCCTTGTAGAGCGTCTCGATGATCAGGGTCGACTTGCCGCTGCCCGAGACGCCGGTGACGCAGGTGAAGGTGCCGAGCGGGATCTCGGCGTCGACGCCGGTCAGGTTGTGGCCGGTGGCGCCGCGCACCGCCAGGCGCTGCTTGCGGTGGCCGCGCCGGCGCGTCGTCGGCACGTCGATCTTGCGGAAGCCGGTCAGGTACTGGCCGGTCAGGCTCTCGCTCGACTGCATCACCGTCTCCGGCGTGCCCTCGGCGATGATCTGGCCGCCGTGCTGGCCGGCGCCCGGTCCCATGTCGATCAGCCAGTCGGCGCTGCGGATCGCCTCCTCGTCGTGCTCGACGACGATCACCGTGTTGCCGAGGTCGCGCAGCCGCTTCAGGGTCTCCAGCAGGCGCGCGTTGTCGCGCTGGTGCAGGCCGATCGAGGGCTCGTCCAGGACGTAGAGCACGCCGGTCAGGCCGGAGCCGATCTGCGAGGCCAGGCGGATGCGCTGGCTCTCGCCGCCCGACAGGGTCGCCGAGGCGCGCGACAGGGTCAGGTAGGTCAGGCCGACGTCCTTGAGGAAGCCGAGCCGCGCGTTGATCTCCTTGAGGATGCGCTGGGCGATCTCGCGCTGCTTGTCGCTGAGCTTCGGCGCCAGCGTCTGGAACCAGTCGAAGGCGTCGGCGACCGAGAAGTCGGCGACCTGCCCGATGTGCAGGCCGGCGATCTTCACGGCCAGCGCCTCGGGCTTCAGGCGGTTGCCGCCGCAGGCCTCGCAGGGCTTGCTGGAGCGGTACTTGCCGATCTCCTCACGCGCCCAGTCGCTGTCGGTCTCGCGGTAGCGGCGCTCCAGGTTGCGCACCACGCCCTCGAAGGGCTTGCGCGTCTCGTAGGCGCGCAGGCCGTCGTCGAAGCGCATCGCCACCGGCGTGGTGCCGGTGCCGAAGAGGATCGCCTCGCGGGCCTCCTCGGGCAGCTCCGCCCAGGGCGTCGTCATGGCGACGCCGAAGTGCCGGGCCAGGCTCTCCAGGGTCTGCGGGTAGTAGGGCGACGACGAGCCGGCCCAGGGCGCGACCGCGCCCTTCTTCAAGCTCAGGTGCGTGTCGGGCACGACCCGCTCGGCGTCGACGAAGGAATCGCTGCCGAGGCCGTCGCAGGCCGGGCAGGCGCCGAAGGGGTTGTTGAAGGAGAACAGCCGCGGCTCGATCTCGTCGATCGTGAAGCCCGAGACCGGGCAGGCGAAGCGCTGGGAGAAGAGCGTGCGCCGGCCGTCGTCGGCGTCCTCGGCAAAGGCCAGGCCGTCGGCCAGCTCCAGCGCGGTCTCCAGGGAGTCGGCGAGGCGGCTCTCCAGGCCCTCGCGCACGACCAGACGGTCGACCACGACCTCGATGTCGTGCTTGCGCTTCTTGTCGAGCGCCGGCGCCTCCTCGATCTCGACCAGCTCGCCGTCGATCTTGACCCGCTGGAAGCCGCGCTTCTGCAGGTCGGCGAGCTCCTTGCGGTACTCGCCCTTGCGGCCGCGCACGATCGGCGCCAGCAGGTAGAGCCGGGTCTTCTCCGGCATCGCCATGATCTTGTCGACCATCTGGCTGACCGTCTGGCTCTCGATCGGCAGGCCGGTGGCCGGCGAGTAGGGCACGCCGACGCGCGCGTAGAGCAGGCGCAGGTAGTCGTAGATCTCGGTGACCGTGCCGACCGTCGAGCGCGGGTTCTTCGAAGTCGTCTTCTGCTCGATCGAGATCG